>NZ_QSQJ01000029.1:0-49299 GCF_003436715.1 Prevotella sp. TF12-30
ACTAAAAAAGCATTTTTTAAACAACAAACGATATGATGAAGTTTTCATTCTTTAGCCGAATCAAGAAATTCGCAGTAAACGCACGCAAAAAATCAAAAGGTATTACATTAGGAGAGTTTACCCGAAGCTATGCGGATGAAAGACGCAAGGAAGGAGAGAAAATGTATGAAGGAAGATGCGGCAGCATTCAACTAAAAAAGCATTTTTTAAACAACAAACGATATGATGAAGATTTCATTCTTTAGCCGAATCATAAAATTCGCAGTAAACGCACGTAAGAAATCAAAAGGTATTACATTAGGGGCATTCACAAGAAACTATGCGGAAGCCAGACACAGGGAAGGAGAGAAAATGTATGAAGGAAGATGCGGCAGCATTCTGAGCATGCTGAAGCACCTGGAAGAATCCGGCATAAGCAACATTCCGCTGAAAAAGGTGGATGTGGAAACCGTCAAGCAGTTTATCGACTACCTACGCTCTGCCCACGACCTGCATAAAAACATGAAGACACCCAGAAAACTATCCGACAGCACCATCCATCTGAAGGTGAATATCCTGAAATCGGTATTGAGAGAAGCCGTGAGACAGGGATTGCTGGATCAGAACCCGTTCGACCTGCTGCCAAGCAGCTACAGAATCCATCCACACTATAAGGAAAAGGAAACACTGACCATGGAAGATCTCATCACGCTGAAACAGACACCCTGCAAGACTCCACAATTAAAGGAGGCAGTATTGCTGAGCAGTCTTACAGGACTCAGGAAAAGCGATATCCTGAGTCTGAACCATGACGACATCATAGAGATAGAAGGTACACCTTATATATATAAGAAGATCAGAAAGACGCAGCGCTGGCACAAGGTTCCGCTCTCCGACCTCGCCTACCAGATAGTGCAGCAGCTGGAGAAAGACATCAAAGAGCCGGGAGGCTACTTCTTCTCCCAGCTCTCATCCCACCATCTGAGCGAGCATCTGAAAGTATGGCTGGAGGACTGCCATATCACCTGCAAGCACTTCACCTTCCATTGCCTACGCCATACCTGCGCCTCGCTATTGCTGGCGCAGGGCACCGACCTATATACTATCTCCACACTGCTGGGTCATAGAAACATCAGTACCACGCAGCGCTATGCGCATATCTCAGAGAAAAGACTAGCCAGCGCCACTCATCTGCTGAGCCATGACCTTACGGCTGCCGTAGCCTGCTAAAAAGCTATGTAAATATTATTCTAAACGAATAAAAAACTTCTCAAACACCCGTAAAATGGGGGAAGAAGAGATTCTATTTTTTCCCTTAAGGGTTTTTATATTTTCCCTTAAGGAAAAAAAGATTTTTCCTTAAGGGTTTGAAAATATCTCCTTAAGGGATTTTTACGAAGCATTTATCTTGTAAAGATAATATAACAACCGTAAGACGAATACTCATGCCCATAGGGGTACTTCTATGGGTGCAGAGTAGTTACAAGATCATTTTTATAGGATAAAAAAGTATAATATCAAGCTAAAAGTTTGGACTTTCAAGATATTTACATTAACTTTGCAATCGGGTGTGGCAACTCAGCCTCACCCGATTTTTTTATAGATAAATATGAAGATACAACTGATTCGCATCATAGCGGCTGTCATCCTTTTGACTATCAGCTTTCCTCTGACAACAGAAGCCAGAAGAGTGAAGGCTAAGGACGCCATCACAGACTCCGTGATGCAGCGTATCTTCTGTTATGCCCAAAAGATAGATACCACGGGAAGAGGAAGCAATACGAGCTATGCCTACACCAAATTCCAGATGCGTACCAACAAGCGAAACGCCACCCTGGCTCTCGTTCCTACCATGTACGCCATCTCCTACGGTGCAGGTAGAAAGTTCATCAGCGAATTCTACAACCGCATCGAAGTGAATGAGAAGGGAGCACCTGTCATCCACCGACTGCTCAATCTCAGTACCATTCCACACCGCAAAAGCACGATGAGCGCTGCGCTCAACTACATGACGCCGAATGTGTATGGAGAAAACCTTTTTCAGGAGAACATCCTCTCCCCTTTCCATCGTTCCAACAGACGATACTACAAGTACTCCGTCACGCCACTGCTCTATGGTATGGCTCAGGTTTACGCCTACCCACGCATCAAAAACACCCAGCTGGTAGAAACCAGGGCGATCGTCCGCATCCAAAACGGACAGATTCAGATGTGCGACTTCGAGGGAGAATACGATATGACCCGTTTCTACATCTCCGTGACGATGGGCAAGAAAGGCTACAAGTCGCTGGGACCAGTCAAGTGTGACATGCGCGCCAACTTCAGTTTCATGGGCAATAAGATTACCGGCAAATACACCACCATATACGATCTGCCAAAAGTTCTGGAAGATACCATCAAGAATAGCGCAGATACCGCCATGATGTCAAAAGTACGCCCCATCAAGCTGAACACCGATGAGGAAATGATCTATCGCATCTATTACGACAGACAGGAAGAGCGAAAAAGGAAAGCTGCAGCACAGGGAGAAAAGAAGAAAGATTTCGCAAAAGATGTGCTCTGGGATATCGTGGGCGATAACCTGCTGAACAGAATTTCCAGCGACTTCGGCAAAAAGCAGCAGGGCTATTTCCGCATCGACCCATTGTTCAATCCATTATATATGGGATATTCGGAATCCAAGGGTGTGGTGTATAAGTTCAAGATCAACGGACAGTATGCCTTCAATGACAACATCCAGCTTTCAGCCGGAATAAAAGGCGGTTACAGTTTCCGCCAGCATCGTTTCTACTACAGTATTCCTGTCAGACTCAACTACAATACCCGTCACGAGGGTTATCTGCAGCTGGAAATCGGTAACGGCAACCGCATCAATACCAACAAGCTGGCTCGCCAGGCGTTGGGATACATGGATCCGAAAGACAGCATCGGAGGGTTCTCTCCATCGGAGATACCTTCTCTTCTGATGGGAAAATCCACCTTTACGGAATTCAAGGATAATTACATGCGACTCACCAACCACTGGCGCCTCTCCCCACATTGGGCGATGGAACTGGGAATGGTAGCGCACAACCGCATTGCCATCCGTCCGGATTTCTATCAATCCATAGGCTATCCGGATAAATACAAGTCTGTGGCTCCAGCCATCGGAATAGAATGGAGACCTAAAGCAGAGAAAGGCATCGTGCTGAAACTCGACTATGAGCAAGGTTTCAAAAAACTGCTGGGCAGCAACATCGACTACGGAAGAGCCGAGTTTGATGCCCAGACGATTCTCTATTCTTCCCGCAGACGATCGTACTCGATGCGTTTCGGAACAGGTTTCTATACCCGAAGAGGAGCACACTGGGACTTCGTAGATTACACCAACTTCCACGACAATAACATTCCGGGAGGCTGGAACGATGAATGGTCGGGCGATTTCGAACTGCTGTCGTCTTACTGGTATAATGCCAGCAACTATTACCTGCGTGCCAACTTCACCTATGAATCTCCGATGATTCTTGCCGCCTGGCTTCCGCTGATAGGCAGATATGTAGAATCAGAAAGACTCTATACCAGCGGTCTGGTGGTAAAACACCTCTACCCTTATACAGAATGGGGCTATGGTGTAAGCACGCGTCTGATATCGCTCGGCTTCTTCGCAGCATTCAGACAGGGAAAGTTTGATGGCGTAGGCTGCCGCTTCGGCTTCGAACTTTTCAGAAACTGGTAGAATCCGCTACGGGATATTCCCCTATCAATCAAGAAATAAAAAGAACAATATATGAATTCACAACTCACCGTTTACAAGGCAAGTGCGGGCTCGGGTAAGACCTTTACCCTTGCCCGCGAATACATGACCCTGGTGATAGACAATCCTCACGCCTATCGCACCATCCTGGCTGTAACCTTTACCAACAAGGCTACAGAAGAGATGAAACTGCGTATTCTCGGACAGCTCTATGGCATTGCCCACGAGCTGCCCGAATCAGATCAGTATCTGGTACAGATACATGCCGCACTCCCCCATCTTTCGGAAAAACAGATTAGAAAGAATGCGGAAGAGGCTTTGCGCCTGCTCATCCACAACTACAACTATTTCAGAGTAGAAACCATCGACACCTTCTTTCAGAGTGTCTTGCGAAATCTGGCACGAGAACTCGACCTCACAGCCAACCTGCGTATCGGGCTGAACGATTATCAGGTGGAACAGCAAGCTGTGGATGAACTGATAGAAAGTCTGGAAAGCACCGACAAACTGCTTTTCTGGATCATGGATTACATCAAGGAAAACATCGCAGACGACAAGAGTTGGAATGTGATTGGTCAGATCAAGTCGTTCGGTGAACACATCTTCCGTGATTACTACAAGGAGCACGCCGACGAGCTGTCAAAACGAATGGAAGAAGAAGGCTTCTTCGAAGCATTCAAAGACAAGATGAAGGATACCCGAAACCAGGCTAAAGAAAAATTCGAAGAAATCGCAGCTTCCTTTTTCGATGCGCTGGAAGAGGAAGGATATTCGGCCGATGACCTCAACAACAAGACAAGGGGTATCTGGAGCTACTTCAATAAATTGAGAAATGGAAAATACGGAGACGATGACGTCAAAAACATGACTTTAGCAAAATGCTTGGATAATCCGGAAAACTGGGTCAAGAAGTCGGAAGTCAAGAACAATTTTCCACTCTATCAGCATGTGGTGAATGTTCTACATCCTATCCTCCAGGTCTCGGAAAAGCACCGCCATATGCTCGAAAGAATGTACAAGAGCGCCAACCTCACCATCAAGCACCTCAACCAGCTGCGCCTCTTGGGCAGCATAGACAAGAAGGTGAGAGAAATGAACCAGGAGGCTAACCGCTTCCTGCTCAGCGACACACAGACATTGCTTCACTCACTCATCCAAGGCAGCGACTCTCCTTTCATCTTCGAGAAAATCGGTACCCAGCTGAACCACGTGATGATAGACGAGTTTCAGGATACCAGCACCATACAGTGGAAGAACTTCAAGGTGCTGCTGGAAGAAACGATGAGCCGCGAAGATGCAGGCAACCTGATTGTAGGAGATGTAAAACAGAGTATCTACCGCTGGCGCTCAGGCGACTGGCGACTTCTCAACAACATAGAAGATCAGTTTGAGAATCCGAAGAAACAACTGGATGTAGAGACCCTTGCCACCAACTATCGCTCAGACCGCAATGTCATCAACTTCAACAATGCCTTCTTCGTAGAAGCCGCCCAGCAAGAATATAACGAACTGGCAGAAACGATACCGGAAACTGCCCAACAACTGCTTACAGCCTATGCCGATGTAGAACAGAAAGTTCCGGAGAAGAAAAAGGTGCAGGGATATGTTGAAGTGAGACTTCTCAAGACACAGGAGGACGATGAAGAAAATGATGCAGAAAATAAAGAAGACCGCATGATGCAACTCTGTCTGCAGACAGTAGATGAGTTGACAGCGCGTGGTGTTCCCACCCACCGTATCGCTATCCTCGTGCGCAACAACCGCACCATCCAGGATATCGCAGCCTACTTTATGGAGCATTCAGACTATGAGATGGTTTCAGACGAAGCATTCCGCCTCGACGCTTCGCAGGCAGTACAGATACTCATCACAGCCCTGAAGCTGCTGATGCACCCTGCCGACGATATTGCCCGCGCCACACTCTTGAAGTTTGCCCATACTTATCTCGATGATGAAAAGGTGGTTGAGCTGATTACAGAGAATCGTCAGGAATTGCTGGAGATGCCTCTACTCGACCTGACCGAAAGACTGTTTACGGAACTTCACCTTGGCGAGATAGAAGATATGAAAGTGCAAAGTGCCTACGTATGTGCCTTCTACGACAAGTTGAATTCCTTCCTGACAGACAACAGCAGCGACATCGAGGCGTTTCTCCAGGAATGGGAAAACAATCTCCACGAAAAAAGCATCCATAGTGACGGCATCGAGGGCATCCGACTCATCACCATCCACAAGAGTAAGGGACTGGAATTCGACCATGTCATCATGCCATACTGCGACTGGCAGCTGGAGAAAGCCAATACCATCTGGTGTACTCCTCAGGAAGCTCCTTACAACGAACTCCCTCTGGTACCTGTAGATTTCAGTGCCAAGCAGATGAAGGGAAGCATCTATGAAGATGACTACCATCACGAACATCTGCAGAACATCGTAGATAATCTGAACCTGCTCTATGTGGCATTCACCAGAGCCAGTCATAATCTCTATGTCTTCGGCAAACGCGCATCTACAGCCTACCGTTCGGGAATCATCGAAAAATCACTGGAAAAAGTTGCTGAGAAGCTGAAGCAAAATGCAGAGAAAGAAGCATACGAAATGCTTACCGACGCGGTAAATGTAGAGTTGGAAGGCATCGGTACAGACAGTAAGACCAACGACATCATCTTTAAATATGGCGAACCGGTGGTACCCAAGCAAAAAGTAAAGATGGAGATGAAAATCAACAGAAATGTCTTTACCATGCCTGCAGAAATGATGCAGATAGATATCAATGTATCACCTAAGCTTCCAGAATTCAGACAGAGTAACAAGAGCCGCGATCTCATCAAAGGAGATGAACAGGAAGAACAGCAGAAATTCTATATCAAGATGGGTACAGTACTGCACAGTCTCTTCTCTACCATCCGCACAAGAGATGATATTGAAGGAGCACTGAAACAGCTGGAACTTGATGGAGTTCTCTACGATGAAAACATCTCGCGAGACAGAGTGGAGAAGATGATTCGCAAACGTCTGGAATCAGACAAGGTAAGCGACTGGTTCTCTGACCGATGGAATGTTTTCAATGAGTGTTCCATCATCAGCACAGACAAGGACGGAAACATGGTAGAGCATCGCCCAGACCGAGTGATGAAAGATGAGCACGAAACCGTGGTGGTAGATTTCAAATTCGGTAAACCGAAGCCGGAATACCACGACCAGATAAAAGGCTATATGAAGCTGCTCGAAAGTATGGGACATGCTCATGTCAAGGGATACCTCTGGTATGTTTATCCGAACAAAATAGAAGAAGTATTATAGATGAATAAAAGAAATGCAAAGATAATAAAAAACAATATACAATGAAAGCATTCTTGAAAACAGTAGCCCAGGATATGCTGGCAAAATACGGCACCAACATGAGCGACATCGCAGTGGTTTTTCCAAACAAACGTGCAGCGCTCTTCCTCAATACCTATCTGGCGCAATTGGCCGGCAAGCCGATCTGGACTCCCACATACATCACCATCAGCGACCTCTTCCGCCGGCACTCCGACCTGAAGGTTGCTGACCCAATCAAGTCTATCTGCGACCTGCACAAGGTATTCGTAGCATGCACAGGCATTGATGAGACCCTCGATCACTTTTACGGTTGGGGGCAGCTCCTCCTTGCCGATTTTGACGATGTAGATAAGAACATGGTAGATGCCAAACTGCTCTTTGCCAATCTGAGTGACATCCATGAACTCGACGATGTTTCTTATCTCACAGACTATCAGAAAGCAATGATCAAGAAATTCTTCAGCAATTTCTCTGATGATCACAATACAGAACTGAAGAAGCGATTCCTGCAGTTATGGTCACATTTCTACGATATCTACGTAGGATTCAACCAGAAACTGGCCGAACAGCAACTGGCTTATGAAGGAGCACTCTATCGCAAGGTAGTAAACGATGAAAATATAGACTTCCATTACAAGAAGTATCTCTTCATCGGTTTCAATATGATGCAGATCGTAGAACAGACACTATGCGACCGACTGATGAAACAGGGCAAAGCCCTTTTCTACTGGGATTACGACAAGTACTATATGGAGGGACAAAATGAAGCCGGCCACTACATCCGTCAGTATCTGAAGCACTATCCCAACGAACTTGCCAGCTATCCGCAGAAAGACATCTACGACAACATGTCGAAGAACAAGGATATCACCTACATATCCGCACCAACAGAGAACATCCAGGCCAGATACGTAAACGCCTGGCTCAAGGAGCACAACCGCTACAAGATGGGGCGCAATGTAGCCATCGTACTGAGCGACGAAAACCTCTTGCAGAGTGTGATACATTCACTTCCGGAAGAGGTGAAAAGCGTCAATATCACGATAGGCTATCCTTTGCAGCAAACACCTTTCTACAGTCTCATCCAGCAGCTCATCCAGTTGCAGGGAATAGGTCATCCACAGCATAGCGAGACCTACCGTCTTCATTATGTGCTCACAGCATTGCGCCATCCCTATACGAGATTCATCAGCTCTCGATATACCGACCTGCTTGAAAAGCTGGAAGAGCAGAAACGCTTCTACCCTTCGCGCGATTTCCTCAGCATGGATGGAGACGAAGGACTATCCCTGCTTTTCAGAAACCTGGAAGAGCAGACGGCAGAAGCCACGCAAAACAGCTACAACAAGCAGCTCATCAGCTACTTGCTTGATATTCTGCGCATGATAGGAACCCAGGCAAAGGATTTGAATGATCCGTTATTCCACGAATCACTCTATCGCACCTACACCCTACTCAACCGCCTGCAGGAACTCATCACATCCGGCGACCTAGAGGTAGATACCATCACTCTGGAACGACTGATACAGCAGCTCATCCAGACCACAAGCATACCATTTCATGGCGAGCCGGCAGAAGGAATACAGGTAATGGGTGTACTCGAAACCAGAAACCTCGATTTCGATCATATTCTGGTTCTATCCTGCAACGAAGGCAAAATTCCAAAGGGCGTGAACGATTCTTCATTCATCCCTTACTCCCTGCGCAAAGCTTACGGTCTCACCACCGTAGAAAACAAGGTAGCCATCTTTGCCTACTACTTTCACAGTATGTTGCAGCGTGCCCACGACATCACGCTTACCTACAACAATGCTACGGAAGATGGTCAATCGGGCGAGATGAGCAGATTCATGCTCCAGCTGATGGTAGAAAGTCAGCATCCTATTGTTCGCAAGACCCTCATCGCTGGTCAGAAACCCCTTCGCCCGGCATACGACGAAGAGCCAAAGACCGAAGAAGTGATGAAGGTACTTGACGACGTAAGAATGCTCACACCTACTTTTCTCAATACATACCAGAGATGTCAGAAGCAGTTCTATTATAAATATGTAAAGGGATTGCTGGAGCCGGATGAAATTGATGAAGACGAAGTAGATAACCGCATCTTCGGAAATATTTTCCATCGGGCAGCCGAACTTTTCTACTATGGCTTTGCCAGCAAGAGCGATATCCAGACAGATGAGAAAGGAAAGCAGCAGCTCATCCGCCCAATCGTCATCACTGCAGACATCCTGGACCAGGCAATGAAGGATAAGATGCTGGTAGATAGACTGGTAGATCAGGCCTTCAGAGAAGAGCTCTTCAAGGTAGGCAACAACGACTATCATCCGAAATACAACGGTCTGCAACTCATCAACAAGGAGGTAATAGCCAGCTATTTGCGACAGCTCATCTCCATAGACCGGCGCCAGACACCATTTACCATCATCGGTATGGAATTGGTAGTTTCAGATACACTGAAAGTCAACACAAGCAGGGGCGAAAAGCAGTTCAGGATCGGTGGTTTCATTGACCGTCTGGATGCCATTTCTCCTATATCGAACATCTCTGAACGCATCAGAGTCATCGATTACAAGACGGGAAGAGCACAGACAACCCATCCTAAGGATATAGATGAGATGTTCTCGGCAACTCCCCAGGCACTGAGCAAGCATACGGATTATTATCTGCAGGCTTTCCTCTACTCGATGATCATCAAGAACAGCAAAAGATACAATTCAGCACAGGATCCCGTATCACCAGGCTTGCTGTTCATACAGAATGCAGGTGCAGAAGACTACGACCCAACCCTAAAACTAGGCAGGGAAAAGATAGAAGATATCACACCGTATGAAGAAGACTTTATGGAGCATCTCCGCAGTCTGATTGCCGACATCTACAATCCCGCATTGCCACTGCGCCCTACCAGCGACAAGAAACGCTGCGAGTATTGTCCGTACGCCGGACTATGCAAATAGGTATTGCAGAATGTTAAAATGAGAAATATTTGGGAGCAAAATTTGTTTCTTCAAATATTTCTCTGTATTTTTGCAGTAGAGAGAGCACACTACGCAATCACGCAAGAGTTTCTCTCGGCAGAAAATTGCATCATAAACATCATTCATGAATTAAAAGACCCAAAGGAGATATGACAGAGAAAGAAATCAATAAGTTGGTAAGCGATAACATCAACTACGTAAAATCGGTAGCCAACCACTATCGTGGTAATGGTGTTGACTTCGATGACTTGGTTAGCGAAGGAACTTTGGCGATGCTCACGGCAGCTCAAAAATACGATGCCGAACGCGGTTCGCAGTTTGTGGCTTATGCATCCCCTTTCATTCGCAAGGCGATGCAGCAGACAATCGACAAGCAGGCAGCACTCTATCGTGTACCAAAGGATCAGAAAAAGCATGCTCCACGCAATGCTGCAAAAGCTGTCTCCATCGATGCCCCTATCAGTGAGGGAAACAAGTACACCCTACTCGACATCCTGATCAACAAGGATGCCCAGCCGGCAGACGACAATACGGCTTTCTCCCAGATGCTCAACGACTTGGAACGTTGCGTTAGAGAACTGGAAGAACGCGACCGCATAGTCATCTCTAAGTTCTATGGTATAGGAATGGCACATGAAACACTGGCAGAAATTGCAGAAGACCTGCAGCTGAAACGAGAGCGTGTACGCCAGATCAGAGACAAGGCGATACGCCAGATATCAAAGAATACAACCAGTAAGGTGCTCAAGCATTTTTTAAGAAAATAAAGTCTGATGATGATCTCTCTTAAATGCCAGCGAATATAGATTGTAATACAAAATAAAAATGGCTGTACAAGAAACTGTCCTGTACAGCCATTTTTATATGAGCGGCATTGCTTCTATAAGACGCAGTTACTTATGCTGTGAATGTTCGAGGCGATACTGACGTGGGGTTATGCCCAGACGCTTGTAAAAGTTTGCATAGAAACTTTGACGAGTGCTGAATCCAGCCATCTCACTGATATCTTCCACGCTCATCTTTGCGTAGCGCTTATCTGTGAGCAGCGACATTGCATCGTTCACACGATAATCATTAACCAACTCTGAATAATTCTTGTGGAATCGAGTTGCACACACTGCTGAAATATAACGAGAGTTCGTGCTCAGGTCCTCAGCCAACTTCTTAGAGTTGTACTCAGGATCCTTGTATTTTCTCTCCGTTACAATCAGACGGATAATCTCATCACGGAGGCGGTCTTTAGTCTCCTCACTCAGCAAGGTTTGATATCTTGCTGACTTCTCTTTTTTGGGTTGAATGTTATACTTAGCCATAATGCGTAATAAATTAATACAACAAAGATACGGCAAAATTATTAAACTACCAAATTTTTTGGCACTTTTTTGAAAAAAACTATAAAAATAATTGTCTATCTCGAAAATTATTCCTAATTTTGCATACAGATACATTATTAATATAGAAATTTTAAACATTAAATATAGAAAAGTTCAACGTTCGTATGAAGCAAATTATATGGTTTGTTAAGACTTATGCTACGTTTGTAGTATTGTTTGTTTTGCAGAAGCCGCTGTTCCTCTTTTTGGAAAAGGGTTCTGCCACACAACCTGTCGACAATATCTTCACGGAGTTGCCTGCCGTTATCTGGCATGGACTTCCACTCGATTTATCGATGGCTGGTTACTTATCTGTGATTCCTGGTTTTCTTTCCATTGCCGTGGTATGGCTGAAAAGAGAGCTGGTTAAACCAATTATGAACATCTACTTCATAATTGCCTCACTTTTCATCACTTGCAGTTTCCTGCTTAACGCAAGTCTTTATCCATACTGGAAGTATCCATTGGACAGTACTCCACTCTTCTACTTCTTCACTTCACCGGCTGACGCCATCGCCAGTGTAAGCATCTGGCAAGTGATTCTTTCAATTGTCATATTGATAGTTCTGACCATTGGAGTTTGGTTCACATTGCGAATGCGAGGCGAGAAACGCCAGCAATACAGTCGCTATGCCTACGGATATGGAGGACTCGGAAGTGGTAAAAGAAATCGATTCGATGACTTCGACCGCCATCGTGGCCGTACATCCATCATACTCCTCCTGCTCACAGGCTTACTCTTCCTGCCTATCAGAGGTGGTATCACCGTTTCTACGATGAACACAGGACAGGCATACTACAGTCAGAACGCCTATCTGAACCACTCAGCCGTGAATCCGCTGTTCAGCCTCCTGGAATCGATTACTCACCAGGAAGACTTCGCCTCACAGTATCGCTTCATGAAAGATAAAGAGGCTGACAAGATATTCGCTACGATGACAAGTACAAGCGATGAGAACACCTACCCTTTACTCAATGAGGCAACCTTCAAGAAGGGAACTCCTGATATTCTCATTGTCATCATGGAAAGTTTTGCCAGCGACATCATGCCATCCATGGGCTCATACAAGGATGTTGCAGTATGCCTGGATTCCATCGCCCAGCAGAGTATCCTCTTCACAAGATTCTATGCCAACAGTTTCCGCACAGACAGAGGTATGGTTTCCATATTGAGCGGCTATCCTGCACAGCCCACAACCAGCATCATGCGCTATCCACGCAAGACTAGCCAGTTGCCATCCATAGCCCGCAACCTGGCGAAATACAAGAATTACAAAACCACCTATTATTATGGTGGAGATGCAGATTTTTGCAACATGCGCTCCTATCTTGTTTCTCAGGGTTATCAGCATATCATTTCTGATGCCAACTTCCCGATAGAAGACAAGCTGAGCAAATGGGGTGTGCCAGACCATATCGTAGCAGCCAGAATGATGGAAGACATCAAGGCACAGCAGAATGAGAAGCGTCCTATGCTGAGAATATTGCAGACTTCCAGCAGCCACGAGCCTTTCGAGGTGCCTTATCACAGATTGAAAGACAAGCGTCTGAATGCTTTCGCCTACACCGACAGCGTAATGGGTGCTATCGTCAGGGAATACCGCAAACTGCCAAGATGGAAGAATACGCTTATCGTGTTCGTACCAGACCATGTGGGAGGTTACAAGGAAAATCTGAACGATCACGACCGTAGCCGTTACCAGATTCCACTCATCCTGGCAGGTGGAGCTATCTCGCGCCCTATGAAAGTAGGCATCATCGGTTCACAGCATGACATTGCAGCCACCCTGCTCGGTCAGCTGGGAGTAGAGCACAGGGAATTCACTTTCAGTAAGAACATGATGAGTGATGCCACACCTAAATTCGCATTCTTTGCGGTGAACGATGCATTTGGTATTGTTTCAGAAGAGAACTCGCTCATCTACGACAACAGAGCCAAGCGAATCGTATATGACAAAGGCGAAAAAGGCTTTAATCTGAAACGAGGTCAAGCCTATCTCCAGAAGCTATACGATGACTTAGCCAAGAAATAGGCAACATATTGAATGACAGTAAAAAAGAGAATATAAATATCAACAAAAATAGTAAAGGCAACAATGCTAGAACTCATTCATTATCTGGAACAGATAGACACAGCGATATTGCTATTTCTCAATGGCATGCACTGTGAACTATTCGATTACTTCATGGTTTTGGTGAGCAACCGATTCACATGGGTTCCATTTTATGCTGCGTTCATCTTCGTGATGATTAAGAATTTCCACTGGAAGGTAACGATAGTCACTATTCTAGCAGTAGCGCTCCTCGTATTGCTCTGTGACCAGACAGCATCAGGCTTACTCAAGCCATTGGTAAGACGTCTCCGCCCAAGCAACCTGGACAACTCCATATCCTATATGGTACACGTGGTTGATGGATACCGGGGCGGCAGATACGGATTTCCTTCCTCCCACTCCGCCAACTCGTGGGGCGTAGCCATATTCGCCATGTATCTGGTAAGAAACAGGAAGCTAAGTATATTCCTGACATTCTGGGCTGCACTGGTAACATATTCTCGTGCCTATCTGGGAGTACATTATCCTGGCGATTTGCTGGTAGGAGTTTTTATTGGCTTCGTTATGGCATCGATTGTATTCTATGCCTATAACCGTTGGGCAAGATCATACACCCAGGAGTTTCAGAACGGCAAGAAAAACATCCAGTATGATTATCTCCCCATATCAGTAGGACTGATCAGCATAGCAGCAATGTTTGCTACAAGTCTGATTATGCTTTTCACATCCTAAAGAAAGTAATATTTTCAAAACATCAATAATTAAAAGATCAAGATTATGAAGAAACTTACATTGATGGCTATTGCCATGGGTATGCTTGCCTTCACAGCATGCACAGAAAAGAAACCAGCTGCTGCCCCTGCAGCTCAGGTAGAAGAGGTGGTTACAGACTCAGCATTCCAGCAGGCTGTTGCTGGTGAATACAAGAGTGCTGACGGAAAGCGCATCATTACTGTCAACGCAGACTTTACAGTAAAGACCACTGGTCTTGACAAGGACTACTTCAAGTGGGATATGGATGTCAAGCCACAGGGTCCATCTGCCAGCATCAACCTCATTCGCAAGGGTCTCGATGCAGAAGTAAAGGATATGGTATCTGTTGATACAGAAGAAGGAACTCTCATCGTTAAGAACGAGACTTACAGAAAGGCAGTAGAAGAGAAGAAGTAATTCTTCCATCTGAAACATATTCATCATAAGCTGAGCGCCTCCACACCATTGTGGAGGCGCTTTCTTTGCATTTTGGGGCGCTTTCTTTAACTGTTATTCACTATATTTTTCCCCTCAGGAAACATTTTTTCTTACTTTCCTACATTTCTTCTTAAATTTCGAGCCAAAGAATTTCCGTACTTATAATAAAATTTGTATCTTTGCACCATCAAACGAGAAAAATACTGGTTTTAGAAAATAATAAAGTAATTCTATAGAATATGGCAATTAATGAAGAAAACAAAATCGAGGAGAAAACAAAGAGCATCTCTTTCGTAGAACAGTTGGTTGAGGAAGACCTCAAGGAAGGTAAGAACGCTGGTCGAATCCAGACCCGTTTTCCACCAGAGCCTAACGGCTACCTTCACATCGGTCATGCCAAGGCCATCTGCATGGACTTCGGTGTAGCCGAAAAATACAAGGGTGTCTGCAACCTCAGATTTGATGACACCAACCCAAGTAAGGAAAACAACGAATACGTAGAAAATATCCTCCAAGACATCCAGTGGCTCGGCTTTAAGTGGGGCAACATCTATTATGCTTCAGACTACTTTGAGAAGTTGTGGGAGTTTGCTGTATGGATGATCAAGAAGGGACATGCTTATGTCGACGAGCAGACTGCAGAGGAAATTGCAGCCCAGAAGGGTACTCCTACAACCCCTGGTACTGCCAGCCCATATCGCGACCGTCCTATTGAGGAAAGCCTTGCTCTCTTTGAGAAAATGAACACTCCTGAGGCTGTAGAAGGAAGTATGGTACTTCGTGCGAAGCTTGACATGGCTAATCCAAACATGCACTTCCGCGACCCAATCATGTACCGCATCATCCAGACTCCTCACCACCGTACAGGTACCAAGTGGCACGCTTATCCAATGTACGACTTCGCACACGGACAGAGCGACTATTTCGAGGGTGTTACCCACTCTATCTGTACCTTGGAGTTTGTTCCTCACCGTCCACTCTACGACAAGTTCGTCGACTTCCTGAAGGAGATGGATGGCAGCGATGACGTATTGAACGATAACCGTCCTCGCCAGATTGAGTTCAACCGCTTGAACCTCACTTATACAGTAATGAGCAAGCGTAAGCTCCATACTCTGGTAGATGAGCACCTGGTAAATGGATGGGATGATCCTCGTATGCCAACACTTTGCGGTATGCGTCGCCGCGGTTATTCACCTGAAAGTATCCGCATGTTCATCGACAGCATCGGTTATACCAAGTTCGATGCCCTCAATGATATGGCTCTTCTGGAGGCTTCAGTTCGTGAGGACTTGAACAAGAAGGCTTGCCGTGTAAGTGCCGTACTCGACCCAGTGAAACTCGTCATCACCAATTATCCAGAGGGTGAGAGCGAGGAGATGGAGGCAATCAATAACCCAGAGAACGAGGCAGATGGCACACATACCATTACCTTCTCAAAGAACCTCTGGATTGAGCGTGCCGACTTTATGGAGGATGCTCCAAAGAAGTTCTTCCGTATGACTCCTGGAAAGGAAGTTCGCTTGAAGAATGCCTATATCGTGAAGTGTACAGGCTGTACCAAGGACGAGAACGGTGTCATCACAGAGATTCAGGCAGAATACGACCCTATCAGCAAGAGCGGAATGGAAGGTGCCAACCGCAAGGTGAAAGGTACTCTTCACTGGGTATCTGCCGACCACTGCGTAAAGGCAGAAGTACGCGAGTACGACCGTCTCTTCGCCATCGAAAACCCATCTGCTGACGAGCGCGACTTCCGTGAATTGCTCAACCCAGAGAGCTACCACGATTTCAAGGAGTGCTATGTAGAGGAATATGCTGCAACTAAGAAGCCGGGAGAGTATCTCCAGTTCCAGCGCATCGGTTACTTCATGGCTGACCTTGACACTACTGATGAGATGCCTGTATTCAACAAGACTGTTGGCTTGAAGGATACTTGGGCTAAGCAGAATAAGTAATATAATTAATAATTATGAATACAGCAGATCTTTTTCTTTGGATTCTGGATAACTTGAATTATTGGGTGGTTGCACTGTTTATGGCAATTGAAAGCTCTTTCATTCCTTTCCCATCCGAGGTGGTTGTTCCACCTGCAGCCTGGAAAGCTATGGATCCAAACAGCGGAATGTCGTTTATTCTGGTCATCGTGTTTGCTACCATCGGTGCAGACCTGGGTGCCCTCATCAACTACTATTTGGCTAAATGGGTAGGTCGCCCTATCATCTATCGCTTTGCTGATAGCCGAATCGGTCACATGTGCCTGATCGACCGCCAAAAGGTGGAAGTAGCTGAGGAGTATTTCCGCAAGCATGGTGCAGCCTCTACCATTTTTGGAAGATTGGTGCCAGCCGTTCGCCAGCTCATCAGTATTCCTGCAGGACTTGCCGGAATGCACGTGGGCAAGTTCCTGCTCTACACCACTATCGGTGCAGGTGTATGGAACACCGTATTGGCAGCCATCGGTTGGGGTATCTACGAATACACCGACTATAAGACAACCCATGACGTTTATCAGCAGGCTGTACAGTATAGCCACGAGATTGGTTATGTCATCTTAGCATTGGCTGTAGTCGTCGTAGCCTTTATTGCCTATAAGGGTATCAAGAAGAAATAAACTTCTTTCAGAAGCACATATATACAAAAAAAACTCTCCATTGAGGTTCAAACTTCAATGGAGAGTTTTTTTGTATATATAGATATCAATCATTACTTCTCACTACCTGAGAAAATCTTGATTCGCTGTTCCTCAGACAATTTGCAGATAAGCAACGTTCCGTCTTCCTCTGCTACAATATAGCCATCCAGGCCCTGGATAACAACCTTCTTCTCATTCATGGTATGAACGATATTGTTCTTGGATTCCACCATCTGGATATTATCTCCAATCAGTGCATTGCCATACATATCCTTATGGCTCTGTGCCAGGAGGCTTCCCCAAGTACCGAGGTCACTCCATCCAAAGTCGGCAGGCATCACGAAGATTTCCTCCGCTTTCTCCATGATAGCATAGTCAACAGAGATATTCTCGCACTCAGGATAACGCAGATCAATTTCAGCCTGCTCCTTGTCTGTACCATAAATACTGCGCATGCTCTCGAAAATCTTGGCAATGCTTGGCTGGTAAACACGGAAGGCATTGACGATGGTTGCGGCACTCATCACGAAGATACCGGCATTCCAGAAGAAACTCTTATCTTGAACATATTGAGTAGCTGTCTCCAAATTTGGTTTTTCCCTGAACTGATCAACACGGAAGATTTCCTTGTTACGGGCTGAAGGGGTACGGAGATCTGCCTGAATATAGCCATAACCTGTCTCTGGGCGGGTAGGCTTCATTCCCAAAGTAACGATGCTGTCAGTCTCACCAGTAAACTTCAAGGCAGATGTTATCACCCTTCTGAATTCGTTGGCATTGGTAACGATATGATCGGAAGGAGATACAACGATATTTGCATGAGGATCCTTTTCCTTGATTCGCCAGCTGATATAGGCGATGCAAGGAGCTGTGTTTCTTCTGCATGGTTCCTGCAGAATATTACCCTCAGGAATCTCAGGCAACTGCTCGTGAACCAGGGCTGCATACTTTTTATTGGTTACTACCCAAACATTCTCCGGGTCACAGACACCCTCAAAACGATCGAATGTAAGCTGTAAAAGTGTACGACCTGTTCCTAAGACATCAATAAACTGCTTAGGCTTGTCCACGGTACTCATAGGCCAGAATCTACTGCCTACTCCACCTGCCATAATTACCAAATGATTATTTTTATGAGCCATATTTATACCTTTTTATATAATATTCCGCAAAAGTAATAAAAATAATTGGTTTAAACAAATAAAGGATGGAAAATTATTCCATCCTTTACCATATTTTGAAAAAACTCGGTTTTTCGAACACTTCCAGTATCAATGCAAAGCTTAGAGCTTTCCAAGTTCAGCCTTCCAGTCAGCATAAGCCTCAAGATAAGCACTGCGATTTGCCTCATCAGGCTCAATTACCGCCAATTTCTTAAGAGATGCAAACGCCTCATCGTGATCCTTATAGATACCCGCACCGATACCAGCTCCCTTGGCAGCACCAGCACTACCATCGGTCTCGTAAAGTTCGATGGTTGCACCACTCACACCTGCCAGGGTATCACGGAACAGAGGACTGAGGAACATGTTTGCCTTTCCTGCATGAACCTTCTTGATATCCATACCCATCTGCTGCATAATCTCCATACCATAGCAGAAACTGAATACGATACCTTCCTGTGCAGCTCTTACGATATGGGCACGATTATGCTTGGTAAAGCTCAAGCCACGGATAGAACAGCCCACTTCACGATTTTCCAATACGCGCTCTGCTCCATTTCCAAAAGGAATAATCTTCACACCATCGCTGCCAATAGGCACACCGGCTGCCATATCGTTCATATCTGCATAGCTTACATCAGGCGTGATGTTACGATGTACCCAAGCATTCAGGATACCAGTACCATTTATACAGAGCAACACTCCCAAGCGGTCGAGTTCCGTTGTATAGTTAACATGTGCGAAGGTATTGACACGACTCTTTGGATCGTAATTGACTTCACCGAGCACACCATAGACAACTCCGGAAGTACCTGCGGTGCTGGCAATCTCACCAGGATTGAACACATTCAGGCTGACAGCATTATTAGGCTGGTCACCTGCACGGTAAGAGATAGGAGTTCCCTCCTTCAGACCAAGTTCCTCAGCGGCAGCCTTGCAGACTACGCTCTGAACAGAGAAGGTAGGAACAATATTTGCGAGCATACTCTCATCGAATCCGAAATAATCAAGCAGGAACTTGGCTGGTTTCTTTGCCTTGAAGTCCCACATCATACCTTCAGAAAGTCCGCTGATAGTAGTCTGTGCCTCACCGGATAGTTTCATCGCCAGATAATCACCAGGGAGCATAATCTTATCTATCTTATCGAAGAGCTCAGGTTCATTCTCCTTAACCCACGCCAGTTTGGAAGCGGTAAAGTTACCTGGAGAATTGAGCAGATTACGCAAGCAGAGTTCCTCGCCTAAATCATGGAATGCTTTCTCGCCATAGGGAACTGCACGGGAATCGCACCAGATGATGGATGGACGCAAAACCTGCTGGTTCTTATCCACACAAACCAGACCATGCATCTGATAGGAAATACCAATAGCAAGAATATCCTCACCCTTGGCTCCACACTCCGCCATAATCTTCTTGAGAGCCAACTTGGCATTGTCCCACCACATTTGCGGATCCTGCTCTGCCCATCCTGCCTTTACTGCCATGATAGGTGCTTCATGATCAGGATAGAATGCAGAAGCAACAATCTCACCACTATCTACATCTGTAAGAGATGCCTTTACAGAACTTGAACCAACGTCAAAACCTAATAAATATCTTCTAGCCATTTGTCCGTTATTTAAAATTGTTTGTTATTACTAAACCTAAAGTATAGAAATGCATTTGATAGAAATGCTCTTTCCATTACTCATCATACAAATATAATACGAACAAACTGATAGATTCCCCCCAATAAAAAAGCAATCAAATAAGTTGGTGCCCAACAGGTGTATTTCACTCGCACATCAGCTGTTGTGCAAGCGCATATCAGCTGTTATGCAAGCGCACAACAGCTGTTGTGCGGTTGGAAAAGCCTACGAACCCGAAAACAAGAATTAATTCTTCAGACAACTTCCATTGCTTCTTCAGACAACTTCTATTGCTCCTTTCGATAACTTACATAGCTTCGTTAGACAACGCAACTAACTTCATTAGACAACGCAACTAACTTCGTTAGACAACGTAACTAACTTAGTTAGATAACGTAACTTAGTTAGATAACTTACCAGACTTCTATCAATTACCAAAGAGATCAAGCTCCTGCGATTGCTTGCTGTTCTCGCAGTCATCCTCCTCTTTCTGTATAGAGGCAGAAGAGAAATCAAGCATCAGCTGCTGCATAGCCGAACTCTTATAGTTGATACGGTAAACTCCATATCCCTTGCCTTTCTCTATAATAGAAGTTGGGTTCTTGGAATTCTTGATGAGATACTGAGAAACAAAACCATACACATATTTATAATCTAGAGGAGTAAAAATCGAGTTACAAGAATTATAAACATGACGGACAATCTTCTCCAACTTGAGACCTTGACTGCCGGCTTGTACCAAAACGTTGAATATTTCTTGTTCTAATTTCATATAAATTATGCTAGATGGTTATGGTGAAAAGAATTTTGAATAAAAAACAGAAAAGCCGCAGTTTCTTCCACTAAGTTAAGAAACTGCGGCTCTTAAGGTTCTTATTTAAGCGAGAGCTACCTTGTTGTCCTCTTCCTTAATCTTACCCTCTTTGAAGAGCCATCCGATACCAAGGATAGCATCCTCAACACTAATCTTTGCCTGCTTAGCAATCTCCTCCAAAGAGAGAGACTGTTCTGCTGCTGCCAATGCCTGGTAAACATCACCAGCACGGAAACCTGCGTTCTCAGCAGTCAAATAGATAACTTCCTTCTTAGCTGTAGAAGTCTTCTTTGTAGCTGTAGCAGTCTTTGCTGCTGTAGCCTTCTTAGTAGCTGTCTTCTTGGCAGCTGTCTTAGTTGTTGCTTTCTTTTCTACCATGTCTTTAGTAATAATTTGTTCTGAGAAATGTTTGTTTCGTAAGCATTTCCTTAATTATTCTGGTTGCAAAATTAAAAAAAATAATTTAAATTTTAGCATTTTAAAGCAGAAAAGTGCTTGTACACAAGAAGTTGCACCGCATTTTTTGACTTACATCAAGATAAATGCGGTGCAATTGATAATTAATCCTTCAAATCAAGCTTAATCTCCAGCTCATCAAGCTGCTTTGGGTCCAGCTCTGAAGGAGCATCAAGCATCACGTCGCGACCTGAATTGTTCTTTGGGAATGCGATGCAGTCGCGGATACTGTCGAGACCAGCCATAATGCTCACGAAGCGGTCAAGACCGAAAGCAAGACCTGCGTGAGGTGGTGCTCCATACTTGAAGGCGTTCATCAGGAAGCCGAACTGAGCCTCAGCACGCTCTGGCGTGAAACCGAGAACCTCGAACATCTTCTCCTGCAACTGAGTATCGTGGATACGGAGAGAACCTCCACCCACTTCGATACCATTGCAGACGAAGTCGTATGCCTTGGCACGAACCTGCTCTGGATGCTCATCGAGCAATGGGATATCATCAGGATTTGGCATGGTGAATGGATGGTGTGTTGCCATCAGGCGCTGCTCCTCATCACTCCACTCGAAGAGAGGGAAATCAACAATCCAAAGACACTTGAACACATTCTTGTCACGCAAGCCCAGACGATCACCCATCTCAAGGCGGAGTGAGCAAAGCTGGATACGAGTCTTATTGGCATTGTCACCACTCAAAATCAATACGAGGTCGCCATCGTTGGCACCCATTACAGTCTTGATTTCTGCAAGCTCCTCTGGAGAATAGAACTTATCGATGCTACTCTTCACAGTGCCGTCTGCATTATACTTGATATATACCAAACCCTTGGCACCTACCTGTGGACGCTTTACGAAGTCGGTCAACTCGTTCAACTGCTTGCGGCTATAGTCCGCACAACCAGGAACACAGATACCACCAATATACTTAGCCTCATCGAATACAGAGAAGTTACCCTTGCCTGTGAAAGCATCCTTCAACTCTACAAACTCCATACCGAAGCGAAGGTCTGGCTTATCGCTACCGAAACGGCGCATAGCCTCATGCCATGTCATCTGCTCCAGCTTAGGAAGCTCTACGCCACGAATCTCCTTGAAGAGATGGCGAGCCATTTCCTCGAAAAGATCGATAACATCGTCCTGATCTACGAAGCTCATCTCGCAGTCGATCTGAGTAAACTCAGGCTGACGGTCTGCACGGAGGTCCTCATCACGGAAGCACTTGGCAATCTGGAAGTAGCGGTCGAAACCTGCTACCATCAGGAGCTGCTTCAGTGTCTGAGGGCTCTGTGGAAGAGCATAGAACTGACCAGGATTCATACGAGAAGGAACAACGAAGTCGCGAGCACCTTCTGGTGTACTACCGATGAGGATAGGAGTTTCAACCTCCATGAAGTTCTGTGAATCGAGGAAGTTGCGAATCAAGATACACATACGATGACGCAACTCCAAATTCTTGCGAACCGCAGGACGGCGCAAATCGAGATAGCGATACTTCATGCGAATATCATCACCGCCATCAGTATTATCTTCGATAGTGAAAGGAGGAGTCTGACTCTGAGAGAGCACATTCAGCTCCTTTACCAGGATTTCAATATCACCAGTATCCATTTTAGGATTCTTGCTCTGTCGCTCACTAACTGTACCCTTGATCTGGATGCAATATTCACGACCCAGCTTATTGGCAGCATCACACAAGGCCTTATCATCTGCCTCGTTGAAAACCAACTGTGTGATACCATAACGGTCGCGCAAGTCAACGAATGTCATACCACCCATCTTTCTTGAGCGCTGTACCCATCCGGCAAGTGTAACTTCCTTGCCAGCATCAGAGAGACGAAGCTCTCCACAAGTTTGTGTTCTGTACATACCTTATTATATTATATATTTTTGTTTCTGATGTGCAAAGTTACTATAATTTGGGGAAACAACAAAATAAAATCGCAAAAATGTTACTATAAATAACACCTTTGCGACTTTATACATTATCTTTTCACATGCTTAGGGTGATTTTGGTGCCACTGTCTGGCTCTCTTAAACGCCTGACGATGGAACTTCTCTTCTGCCTTAATGATCTTAAGCACCTTGCTGGCAGGCAGGATATACATAAACCTGTTATGATATTCCTGCTGCAACTGCTTCATCTCGATATCCAACTCGTCCTGGCGGCGGATAGCCTCAGCACAACCATTCTCGTCTGCCGGATTAACGAAATGATACCTACGCATCTCATCAAAACAGGAACGCATCTTCTTCATCATCTGGCGGTAAACCGGGAAGAACTTACTTGCTTCCTGCGGAGTGAGGCTCGCATGGGTTGTGATATACTGCTCCAATTCTGCCTCAAAACGCTTCGGGTCAAATGGCGGACGCTGACCTTGAGAATTCTCGGCATGACAGGTCAGCCCCATCATGGTCATCACAAGAACTGACACAATAATCAGGATTAGATGTCTTGTTCTATGCATGCTGTTATTATCTTCTTTCATCTATAAGTCTTTTTTAATCTATTCTACATCAATTCTCCGCAACAAGTTGAGCATAGAAATCCTGACTATCCATCATCGTATAATCAGCCATCTGCTCAAAGGCTGCATCATCCCCATCTGTGACGTGTGAACTCTCAATGGCTGGAGCTTCGTTATGCGCCATTGCATGATGCTTCTTCTCTGACTGTTGAAGCTGGTAAAGCACACCGCCACCCAACATAACAGTCACGGCTAAGACGGCAGCAATCTTTCTGAGAGGCAAACGTCTCCAGAGGCTTAAATGCACGAACTTAGCCTTATTCTCCTGACAATCCTTATCAGTTTCTTCAGGAGAATCAAATTCCTGCATAGGAATCTTTGCCATCATCTGTTCTGCAAAGTTATCGAAATAACCTTCAGGAACCTTGAAATGGTTTTCCTTGCCGAAAATATCATTTATTTTTTTCTCTTCGTTCATCATATTGCAATATCCTTTCTTCTTTTATTTGAATAGACGATTTACATCTCATAAGGTTTAATCAAACAGATGCAAATATTCTGTTATTTTTTTCACTGCCAGATGATAAGAAGCTTTCAGTGCACCTTCACTGGTATTGAGAATCTGACTCATCTCAGAATACTTCATTTCCTCAAAATATTTAAGATTAAAAACCGTTCTCTGCACTTCAGGCAATCTTGCCACCGCTTCCTGTAACCTGGTCTGCACTTCATCACCATCAAAATATTCGTCGCTCATCAACCTGGATGCCACGGAAACATCTTCATCAGCACTTACTTTATCTGCCAGTTTTTGTTTTCTCAGGAAATCCAGTGATTCATTGATAGCAATACGATAAAGCCAAGTAGAGAGCGAAGACTTTCCCTGAAAATTCTGCAGATTACTCCATACCTTGATGAATACATTCTGAAGAACATCATTAGCATCTTCATGACTGAGCACGATACGACGCACCTTCCAGTATAGCTTTTCACTATACTGCTTAACCAGCACTGCGAATCCTTCTCGCCGGGTGCGTGGTTCCCGAAGCATCTCTACCAGTTCTCTATCACTGAGTATCATGAAGTTTTCTAATTTTATAAAGCTAATTCTTTAATTCTTATTACTTGCCTACTTTCCGGCTATAGATATTTTTTTAATTGCTCAAATATCACACCATCATATCCATAGACATCGGGATAGCTTACCACCCCCTTGGCAAATGGATAGAGCGTGTAATACGTGATGAAGAGCGGAATCTGCGGTTCCACCTTTACCGATCCAACCACTAATTTCTTAATCTTTAGAGAATCGGCTGTCATCGAATAGTTGATTCGCTGGATAAGCTTTTCGTTTTTCTCATGAAGCAGGAATTTAGCCAGTTCGAAAGGCTTCTCTACCCTTATGCATCCATGCGAAACGCCTCTGTCTTCCCGGCTGAACACAGCCTGGCTCGATGTATCGTGCAGATAGACCGAGAAGTTATTATCGAAACGGAAAATGATTCTTCCCAACGAATTTCCCTTTCCACCACGCTGAACCACACCATACTTGCCGGAAAGCAGCATGGCTCTTGTAACCTGAGCCGGATCTACCTCCTTGCCCGTTGACCGATCAGAGATATAGTAATTGCGCGCATTGAAGTAAGCCGGATTCCCTGCATGATGCACCATATCCTTGATCATGATGCTGCGAGGCACAAACCACTTCGGATTCAGATCCATTCGCTTGATATAACTGTTCAGTATCGGAGTTTTGGTCTTGGTAGAGCCACATCCAATCTTCATCGCAAGCGTATCCTGCTCATCTATGGCATAAAGATGAAAAGATGGTATATTAACCAGCACATACTTCTTATGTCTGGCAGGACTGTCAGCCTCCCTCCACCGGCATCTCTCCATATTCACAAGAATCTTCATTCTCTGATTTCTGTCAAGACCTTCCGACTTCAATTTTTCCTGCAACGTATAATAGAAAGGAGACTTTGGCTGAACATCCTTCAAGAATGCCGCCAATCTGCTTTTCTCAGTTTCTTCGCCATCAACATCCACCCTACTTCTCAACTGCTGAAGAGCAAGATGAAAAAAAGCATCACTGGCATGCTGCATCTTCACATCAAAAAGACCACGGTATCTCACTGGTCGCTTGATGGAATCGTATGGATTGGGATCGATGCTGTCCAGACGATTCAAGACGAATGACGGATTGACGAATCCAAATCTCTGACCGCCTACATATCTCAAATACGACTTGGTAAGCCTGTATTCCAGACGAGCCATTACATGGTTGATATCCTCGTTGCCTTCCCCCAAATTCAAGTTGTGGAGTCTTTCCAGATCTTGAGTAATCTGATTCACATAGAAATGCTTAGTCTTGAATCCCATTTCATCCACCTTCTGCAGATAGGTCAGCAGCGTATCTGCACGATGATCTATTCCATGGCGGTCAACCCAAAGGAATCCTCCATGATTGCGATAATATCTCTTGGTATGCAAGTCGGCAACAGTAGAACCCGAATCATTGTTCATCAAGCTATCCATCAATCTCCTTACCGTTTTGGAATTGATTGCATAGTTTGGGTTCACCATCTCCTGATAGTATTCTAACGTCAAGTTTTGATTTTCATTAGGTTCATGCTGCTTACACGACAGAATGACCCAACAGAGCAGGAATGGCAAAATTCTAAGTATTTTCACGAAACGTATATGAATGATAAAAGAAGTCAACAGTTAACGTCTAACCAGAATCTTTCTCGTAAAGGAGGTTCCTACCTTGATGATATAGACACCGTCAGAGAGCGAAAGGTTAAAGCGCTTGTCCTGTCCCTCTACCCTGAAAGACTTCACGGCGACACCAGCCAGATTGTAGATGGTAACGATCTGGTTGTTGGCTCCGGTGATATGCATAACGCCTCCGGAATAAGTCAAGGAAATCTTCTGCACTTCCATGTCTATCATTTCCTCAGCATCTGTCCGTGCCGAAGAAACCATAGGCACAGCAAACATCATGCATAGCATCATCAATATGGTAAGTATATTTTTCTTCATTCTCCTGCTCTTTTACGTTAAAAAATACTTTCCTGCAAAGATATAAAAAAAGAAGGAACCTGCCATCATTCCAGATGCCAAGTTCCTTCTTTTTATATATATTTAACCGTAATTACATAATTCCGTCGGCACGGAGCTTCTGCTGCCACTTCCAGGCAGAAGCCAAGACATCTTCAAGCTTAGCCTCAGCCTTCCAGCCCAATACTTCGTTAGCCTTGGTGCAATCGCCCCAGATCTTCTCGATATCGCCCTCACGACGTGGACCGTACTTCCAGTTCAACTTCACGCCAGTAGCCTTCTCGAATGTCTCAACGATTTCGAGAGTAGAGTTACCGTTACCTGTACCGATATTGAAGTACTCAATTGGTTCTGTCTCCTTGTCGAGTACACGAGCCATAGCGCAAACGTGAGCCTTGGCGAGGTCAACTACATAGATATAGTCGCGGATGCAGGTTCCATCAGGAGTATCATAATCGTTACCGAAGATGGTAAGCTCCTTGCGAATACCCATAGCAGTCTGAGTTACGTAAGGAATCAGGTTGTTTGGCACACCGTTTGGCAACTCACCAATCTCTGCAGATGGATGCGCACCGATTGGGTTGAAGTATCTCAAGACGATGCTCTTGATGTTGGCACCGCTATGGATATAGTCTGCGATGATCTGCTCGTTCACCTCCTTGGTATTGCCATAAGGAGAAGTAGCCTTCTGATGAGGAGCCTCTTCAGTTACAGGCAAGTTCTCTGGCTTAGGCTGACCGTAAACGGTGCAGGAAGAAGAGAAGATAATACCCTTTACATTATATTTTGGCATCAACTCAAGCAGATTGATGAGCGAAACCAGGTTGTTGCGGTAGTACAACAAAGGCTTCTGTACACTCTCACCTACAGCCTTGCTGGCAGCAAAGTGAATGATACCCTCGATAGCAGGATACTTCTGGAACACAGCCTCTGTAGCTGCCTTGTCACGAAGATCAACCTGCTCGAAAGCTGGACGAATACCTGTAATCTTCTCGATACCGTCAAGAACCTCAATCTTTGAGTTTGAAAGGTCATCAACGATTACTACGTTGTAGCCTGCCTGCTGCAACTCTACTGTGGTGTGGCTACCGATAAAACCAGTACCGCCAGTTACCAAAATTGTTTGTTTCATATTGCTAGTCTATTGAATAATTGATATTATCTTTATTTATATGAAAGTGAGGATTGATGCCCGGCAGAAATCGATTCCGATACCGGACTTATCATCCTACACGTTTGCAAAAGTAATGCAAAAAAGTGAAACTACAAAATATTTCCGAAAAAATATGCCGAAAGATTTTTTATTTTCAAGAATAAGCTGTAACTTTGCATCAGAAATATAACTTATCAACAGAAATGTTGTTTCAGCAATTAACATTAGGTTTATCAATTATTGACGCAAACAATGACGCAAACATTAAGGATTACGAATATGAAACAGTATGATATCAATCACGACATGCGGTACCTGCAATTACTCGCACAGTCGTTTCCATCCATAGCTGAGGCTAGCACGGAGATTATCAATCTGCAAGCTATTCTCAATCTGCCGAAAGGCACAGAGCATTTCCTCGCTGATATTCACGGCGAGTATGAGGCCTTTTTGCACGTACTGAAAAATGCATCAGGCAACATCAAGCGTAAGGTGAACGAACTCTTCGGCAACACCCTGCGTGAACAGGACAAGCGTGAACTCTGCACCCTGATCTACTATCCGGAACAGAAACTGGAGCAGGTAAAGCAAAGAGAATCAGATATAGACGACTGGTATCACATCACCCTTCACCAGCTGGTGGCAGTTTGCCGTGATGTGTCAAGCAAGTACACCCGTTCCAAGGTGCGCAAATCACTGCCATGCGATTTCTCCTATATTATACAGGAGCTTTTGCACGAGCATACGGAAGATCACGACAAGGCTGCATACGTGAATGTCATCGTAGATACCATCATCTCTACAGGCCGTGCTGACGATTTCATTGTAGCCATTGCCAATGTGATACAAAGACTCGCCATCGACCAGCTTCATATACTCGGCGACATATACGATCGCGGACCAGGAGCACACATCATTCTCGACAAGATGCGCCACTATCATAGCTGGGATATTCAATGGGGCAACCACGACGTACTCTGGATGGGAGCCGCTGCCGGCAATGATGCCTGTATCTGCAATGTCATCCGACTGTCGCTGCGCTATGCCAACCTCGCCACCCTGGAGGAGGGTTACGGCATCAACCTCATTCCATTGGCAACCTTTGCGATGGATACCTACGGCGATGATCCTTGCGAAGAATTCCTGCCAAAGATGACAGGTGGTGCAGCCGCTATGGATGACAAGACCAAGCGACTCACATCTCTGATGCACAAGGCTATTGCCGTGATACAATTCAAGATAGAAGGTCAGCTCATCGCCAAGCATCCAGAATGGAAAATGGACAGCAGACGACTCTTTGAGTACGTAAACTACGAAAAGGGAACCGTAGAGATTGATGGCAAGGAATACGAAATGTCCACATGCCACTTCCCTACCATCGACCCGGAGAATCCGAACAAGCTCAGCGAGGAAGAAGAAATCCTGATACAGAAGCTGCACCATTCATTTATGGTATGCGAGAAACTGCACAAGCATATCAGAACCATGCTGCAGCATGGTTGTATGTATGCCATCTTCAACAACAACCTGCTCTTCCATGCTTCCTGTCCACTCAACGAAGACGGAACATTGAAAGAGGTAGAGATTTGTCCTGGAGAAAAGTATAGCGGCAAGGAACTGATGCATCATACCGGAATGCAGATTCGCACGGCATTCCAGCAGGATTCCAACCCTGACGAGAAACAGTATGCCATCGATTACTTCCTCTATCTCTGGTGTGGTCCAGACAGTCCACTCTTCGATAAGAGCAAGATGGCAACCTTCGAGCGATATTTTATCGCCGACAAGGAGACCCACAAAGAGGAAAAGGGCTACTACTTCAAACTGCGTGACGACGAGAAGGTGATAGACCATATCATGGATGCCTTCGGACTGAAGGGCGAGAATCGCCATATCATCAACGGTCACGTTCCGGTAAGAACCCTAAAGGGAGAGAATCCTATCAAGGCAAACGGAAAGCTGATGGTGATTGATGGTGGTTTCTCCAAAGCTTACCATAACGAGACGGGTATAGCAGGTTACACCCTGGTTTATCACTCTCGCGGTTTCCAGCTCGTACAGCACGAACCTTTCACAAGTGCCGAGGATGCCATCACACGCGGTACCGACATCAAGAGTACCACCCAGATTGTAGAAATGAGCAATCGAAGAATGCTCGTAGCAGATACAGATATCGGTCAGGATTTACGCAAGCAGATAGAAGATCTCCAGGAACTTCTCTATGCTTACCGACACGGCTACATCAAGGAAACAGAAAGAAAGAAGTAAAAACAGAACGGCACCTGCAAGTTCCTACCAAAAAAGAGGGTGTGTCATGACTTATGGCACACCCTCAACTTTCATCTGAATACTTTAAAATTTATTTTTTAGACAAGGAAATCTTCTTGCCCACCTTAAATCTATCAAAGCCCTCACCATACACACCGATTACAGAACTCTGACTCACAAATGCAGTAGGATCAATCTCATCTATCAGGCGGAATATCTTCTGCGACTCACGCTGTCTTGCCAGCACGAAGAGCATGTGAACATCCTTTCCGCTATAGCATCCATGACCGTCCATCACCGTACAGCCACGGTCGGCAGCCGTATTGATGGCTGCACTCAACTCCAGATATTTATCAGAAATGATAAAGAACTGTACCGAACGGCGCATGGCATTCACCACATGATCTACTGTGATAGACATCACGAAGAGGCAGACATAGCCATAAATCACCATTTCCCAGGAGCGAAGCACAAAATAAGAACTGGTAATGATGAGCAAGTCGCAAACCATGATGGCATGTCCCAGAGAAATGTTATAGTACTTATTGATCATTGCAGCCACCGTATCACTACCTCCGGTAGAACCATTACATCCCAGACCCAATCCAGCACTGCTTCCCATGAAGAAGGCACCGATGACTGTCGCCATAAAAGGCTGATCGTGAAGCAAAGGAGTCATACCTACCGTATGAATCTCTATGAAGCGAGTCACCGCAGCAAAGATTGCTACACCATAAATCGTCTTGGCACAGAATTTCCAACCCAGGATACGGAATGCAATCAACAGCAAAAATACGTTGAGCGCCAGATAAGTGACCGAGGCAGGAATGCCAAATCCCCAACAGAAGATAGAGGCGATACCGCCTACTCCACCCATCGTGATATGATTAGGGAGGAGGAATAAATTGAGTCCGATACTACCTTCTATCATTGCCAGACCGATAATGATGTAGTCGCGCAACTCATGCATTTTTGTTTTTCTCGTCATTTGTTGTATTTTTAAAAAATCATGATTATTTATACCATAAACGTGAAGCCTATCAGGTTTCGGGGTGCAAAGTTACTAGAAATCTTGTTAAAATCAAAGTAGAATCTGCTAAAAAATAGTCTAAAATGAAAAAAAAAGCTATTTTATGCCGACATTTCAAAAAATATTCATACTTTTGTACTGATCTATAAAGACAACGGAAGCAATATCTATTCAAGAAAACTATAAAGAAGAACGATTATAAACATCTTGTCTATGGCAGAAAAAAGCATTAACATCGCATCATGGCCTTGCCTCAGCAATGGCCTTCACTACAATTGGCTAGTAGATTACGCTGCTTTCAGCGCATTCGGCACCTTCGAGCTTTCAGCAGAAGAATGGGAAAAGCGCGACCTCATCGTCAACTTCAAGGGTAACTCGGAACTCACTACCGAGATAGACCATCAGCAAGCTGTCGATAAGGCCATCGACTCGGTGTCTTCTTTCCTAAAGTCGGTATTTTCCGGAAAAGAGGGAACCACTAACTCACTCCCTACCCTTTCACAACTCACTCTGGTCTGCCTGCCAGCCTCAACCCAAAAGCATACAGAGCGAAGATTCCGCAAGTTCAGCGAACAGGTATGTGCGGCAACAGGTATGGAGAATGCCTACAACGCATTCAGTTTCACAACTACAAAGGATGAGGATGGAGATGAAGTGGATACACTTCATATAGATGAAACATTCTTCCAGGGAAAACAAGTGATCCTCTTCGATGACATTATCGCATCTGGAGGATCAATTGTTAGATTTGCTGAAAAACTAGAAAAATCGGGGGCTAAAGTCATTGTCGCACTCGCTCTGGGAAAGAAAATCCCAGACGGATACGACAATAACGAATAGCGATTACTAGAAATGGAATCTCACATCCACACCACATTGGAAAGGATTGCCTCGCTGGGCAAAATATTCTTTCGTGCCTGTAGCTGAATTATCTACCGCAAAGGTATTATAATTGGTGTCTGTGAGATTTCTACCCCAGAAACTTACATTGAAAGCCTTGAAATTCAAATCAACATGTGCTCCCAAAACTGCATATAACTTCTGGGAATAAGTATTTGCATTGTCCCAATAGGTCTTGCCTTGTGCATTCACGTTTGCACCGAAGGTCAGCCAGTCGGTAAGACGATAGTCTGCCATCGCAGCCATTGTATGCTGTGGCACGTAAGGAACGTATTTGCCCTTATAGTCCACGGCATCCTCGCCTTCTCCATCCACATACTTATCAAACTTGCTGCGAGTATAACCATAACTCATTGCCCAATCAAATTTTCCATCGAAAAGCTGTCCTCTCAAAGCTGCTTCAATACCACAGCTGTGACTCTTTCCGGCATTCACCATCATACGTCCGAAGCCATAATTGCCCGCCATGACAGAGAGCTGCTGGTTGGTCACCTTCATATAGAAAGCACTCAAGTCGATGTGCAGCATGTGATCGAAGAGATTCAGATGAGCACCAGCCTCATAATTCCAGGAAGTCTCCGGCTTGTAGGCGATGGTCTTATCAATACGCTGATAATCCTCCTCGGTATGCGGAATATGATAATCCCCACGCATTGCCTGATTACGATTGGCATTCAGTTCGGTCTGTAGCACATCGCTGAACATCTGGATATTATATCCACCTGCACGATAGCCCTTGCTTACAGTAGCATACACATTACTGCCCAGCTCATCAATCTTCAGATTAAGTCCGAATTTCGGTAAAAGCTGGCCATAATCGTCACTCACCTCGTGATCCAGCGAAGAATCCAAAACATTGGTAGCCAACATTCCCATTACATTGGCAGTCATCTGCATATAGGCACTGGCATCATAATGGATGGCAGTATGCATCAAGTCATAGCGCAAGCCCAAGGTGGCAGTAAGGCGATCGGTGATATTGAAGTTGCTCTCATGAAAGAATCCCAGGTTCCACTGGGGTGTATGATACAATCCCGGTGCACCCATATTCACATTCATGGATACGCCTCCAGCCTTCTGTATAGCCTTGGCAGCTGCAGCCTTGGCAGCCTTTTCCGGCATACCCTGTGCCATCATCTTCTGTGCCATGGCATTGAGCATCGCATTATACATCTGCTTCTGAATAGCATTGCCGATAGGCTGAGTCATACCCTCATTGAAGAAGACCGGTCCATTGGTCTTCAGCCACTGATAAGAGAAGAAGCCACCCGCAGTCCAATTCCAGAAACCGCCCACAGCGCGATTACTCTTCAAGGTAAATTCCTGGGTAAGCGAGTTCTGAAGCTGCTCCTGCAGGATGCTCATATAATCGGCAGGAAGATAATCCTGATCCATATTCATCTTATCCTTCAGATACTGATAGCTTGTGGTAGAAGCAAAGCTATAATCAGCTCCTGTATGATTCACGGTAACACCCGAGATAAAGGAATGACGCAAATAGGTTCCGTCAAAGGTGGTGGAAGGAAGTGCAGCCTTACCTGTCTCCAAATCCAGCTTGCCATAAGGGAATCCATTCTGATCAACATACTGATAGTTGGCAAGAACATCTACGTTCCAGCCTCTGTTGAGCTTTGCCTTCAGCACAATCTTTCCTCCAGCCTCATCATACTTGTCGGCTCTGTTGCCGGTATTCGTATTTCTGAAGAATCCCTTCTGTGCATCATTGAAGGCAGCTACCGTAAACGCCAGATGGTCATTGATACGGTGATAATGAGCCAGCTCTACATTACGATAATATCGGGAACCATAACTCAACTTCAAATCAGTTCCCTCATATTCAAACGGATTGCGGGAATAGATGCGCACCAGTCCGCCCTCTGTGTTCTGGCCATAGAGAGTAGCCTGAGGACCACGCAAGACATCAATACGGGAAGTCTGATAATGATGAAGATTGAAGGCAGACTTGCTCATCACCGGGATGCCATCCAGATAGATGCCTACCGCAGGACTGTTTACCCTACTGCCAATGCCACGCACATACATAGCACTGGAAAGACGGCTGCCATAGTTAGGCATTACAAAATTAGGGATATAACTAGAAAGCTCGCGCAAATCGCGGGTGCCTAGTTTCTGTATCTGAAATCCACCAACAGAAGTACTGCTGAGTGACTGCTGGCGAAGACGATAGTTCTCTTTCGGTTGTGAAACCACAACCACCTCGTCGATATCAAACACCTTGCTGCTATCGGTGAATACTTTGAAATCAGTGTTATCTACTCTTTTATTATCAAGGGACAGGACATTGCTTGTACCAGCCCACAAGGAGATTGGCGCAACAGAAGAAGCCAGCGCCAATGCAATCATTTTCTTATTTATTATATCCTTTTTCATAACGGGTGCAAAGGTACTGCTTTTTCCTGACACCCAAAATCCTTATTTATTAGGAATTCCCCCTGCGATAGGACTTGACGGCAAACCAAATGTATGCCACCAGCAGGATGTAGCCTATATAATATAAGGTGGAAACACTGAAAATGATATAATCGAGTGCACATACACCTGCCAGACCGCCCAGATACAACAGGGCTTCACCAAACGGAAGACGATGATAAACTTCATCGACACATGCCAGTCCCACAATGAGAATACTCCATACCAAGGCAAGGAATACTCCCAACACCTTAGGTACCGCAAAAGGATTCAATGACGGATGGAAATAGAACTGTCGCCACATCTCTGGTTCAAACGTCTGAATCCAGGCATAAAAGGCTGCCGAGATGGATACCAGAAGCACAAGAGCAAGAGGATACGGCGAATCAATATCATTGAAATGCACAATCTTGGCATTGCTATGAAATACCTTTCTTACCAGATAAGCCAAAGTGATGACTACGATGACCACCAGGAAAATGAGCAGGTGGACATTACTGAAAGTCATGATGAATTCAGAGATAGGATCATCCGGTACTACCTGAGGAAGCAATCTCGATTCCCTACTCCATCCAAACCTGTTATCTTCAGTGGCAAGCTGCACCCATACAGAGTCGATGCTGTCTTGTGGCACCATACGGATATCTGTCACAACCAGAAGCTGGTTCTTTTTGACAGAGAATGAATCTACCGAAAGACCACTCACCAATTCTTCTGGTTGCTGTCGCATCAAGTGGATAGAATCCTTAAACACCATAAAGTTATATTTGTTGGTGTAATGGTGGGTGGTAGAGAATGAGATAGAATCCAACTGACGGTCACTGTACTCCAGCATGGCTGCATGCTGCTGATGGGAGTTATGACGATGATAGCAGCTGTTGAGCATCAAACAGATGCCCAACATACATACCATCATTTTTATCATCAGTTTTATTCTCATTCTTTATTTTGGGTTACGAAACCCGTTACGTTTTTATTTTGTGCTATAGACATTCATCTGGCACTCTGCACAGTTGAATTCCAATCGGAATCTTCTGCCATCGCCCAGCTCCAGGAACAGAGGCTCCTTCCATTGCGGCTTCTTGCCTCCTCGTTTTACACAATAGCCCAAAGAGTAGCGGATGCAATGGCGGCACTGCATGATGAGCGATTCCCCCTTAGGTTGCTCAACCTCAAATGCAGGTTCAATATGCTTCATGCCATGCGTCTTGTAGAAATGCTCAGCACTGCGGTTAGCGATATTATAGAGATATGGCCATTTGCCATAGGCAGGCTGCCAGACAAACTCCTCCGGACTCAATTCATGCTCACCCACCTGATCCAGGCGATAAGGTGATGAGAATAATTCATCCATAAAGCCTTTCTCCAACGATTTATCTACAATATTCTGAATACCTTCAGTCACGGCTGCGATCAAATCCCTACGAAAATCAGACAGGAAACTATTAGGAATGAAATAATTCTCAATATCACCTTCAAGAACCACTTCATCACATTCAAATACCGTATTGCCCATCTTGCTCAGCTGCTTTCTGATATTATCACCCTGAGGACGTTTCGCCAATTCCAGCGGAGCATCAAACTCGAAAACATACTCGTCAATCTTGTAAGCTTTATGCTTCTCCAAGAAGCCTTCCGTAGTCATAGAGCCTAATTGAGGAACATTCACCGAAACTCCTACCTGAACAGAAATATCCTGAAGAGGCATCGATCCCCGATAATATGGTGCAATCTTGATGTGGAGAGGTATCTTGCGGCTCGCAGTTTTCTTTGATAGAATATTCTCAAAAGCCTGGTCATTATTACGATAGAGAGCCATGCCTGGGCGCAGATGCTCCGGCATACGAAGCGGATAGAGTCGGTTACCTTCCACACGGTTTACGCGGAATCCCTCCAGTTCTTTCTCGTCGTTGATAAAGCAGAGACCATCACCATTGGCAAAGCTTGCCACTGTCGCCACGTTGAAGGAAACATTGCCTCTTATCTCCTTGACCTTACCAACATACTCGCCCATCGCCTTCGGTGTATCAAAAGAAGCGATGTCCGGCTGTCGCCCATTGAGGAAATAGTTGGTAAATCCTCTGTTGAATGTCTTTTTCAAGTTAGGCTGGAACGTATGGATAGCACGACCAAATGATGCTCTACAATACTTATCCGGATTGGCAGCAACAACCTCATCGAGTTTCCGACTATAAGCAGCCACAACATTCTTCACATAGTTTACATCCTTCAGGCGTCCTTCTATCTTGAAAGAAGTTGCACCCGCATCAGCAAGTTCCTGCAGATGATCTATCTGGCAGAGATCCTTCAAAGACAGCAGATGACGCTCATGCTCTATTTCATTTTCATTGGAATCTATGAGATTGAATTTCATTCTGCAGAACTGAGCACACTCACCACGGTTTGCAGAACGGCCGAAACATTTTTCCGAAGCATAGCATACACCCGAATAACTAACACAAAGCGCACCATGCACAAAGACCTCCAACTGCGTAGAAGGATTTTTCCTGTGGATTTCCCTGATTTCATCAAGAGAAAGTTCACGGGCAAGGACCACTCTATCGAATCCAAGCGTTGACAGCCAGGCAACCTTGTCTGCAGAACGTGCATCACACTGCGTGCTGGAATGCAATTCGCGGTGCCATAGTTGATTGGCTCTTACATCCCAGAGAACACCCATATCCTGCAACAGGAGTGCATCCACTCCAATACGGTCCAACTCGCCAATCATCTTCAGCGTATCCTCCATCTCATTTTCATAGATGATGGTATTCACCGTTACGTGAACCTTGGCACGAAACTGATGGGCATAATCACAGAGTTTCTTGATATCCTCCAGCGAGTTGCCAGCAGCAGCGCGGGCTCCAAAACGTGGTGCACCTATATATACCGCATCGGCACCATGATCGATAGCAGCGATACCACACTCCAGATTCTTGGCTGGGGCAAGAAGCTCTAGCTCCGTCAAGTGTATTTCTTTTTTCTTCTTTGCTTCAATATCATTCATTTCCTAACCTATCTTAGTTCTTTTTACGACTCCAACCTTATTGAATATCCTCAATATTATAAGGAGTTTCCTGATAAACGTAATAGTTGATCCAGTTACTGTAGAACAGGTTGGCATGGGCACGCCATGTTACCAAAGGTGCCTCATTCGGATCGTCATGGAAGTAATAGTTCTCAGGCAATTCTACGTCGTCTCGCTTGCCCATGTCTCTTTTATACTCCTTATCGAGCGTGTTAGGCGCATATTCCAGATGACCTGTCACGAAGAATTCGCGTCCACCCCTCGCCATTACGATACTCACGCCACTCTCTGCAGATTCTGCGATAATATCCAATCCCGGCACTTTTTCGATGTCTTCCCTGCGCACCTCTGTATGGCGGCTGTGTGGCATATTGAAGATGTCATCAAAACCACGGAAGATAGGGAGTGAGGGATCAAGCGGTTTCTGAGGAAAGATACCAAACTTCTTTTTATCAAGCTGATATTTTGGAACACCATAAAAGTGATAGAGTCCAGCCTGCGCACCCCAGCAGATATACAGCGTAGAGGTAACGTGGGTACGTGCCCAATTGAATATCTCCTGGATTTCCGGCCAATACTCCACCTCCTCATATTCCATCGTCTCGATAGGAGCACCCGTCACTATCATACCGTCAAACTTCTGCTTTGACAGTTCCGCAAAGTCCTTATAGAACATCATCATGTGTTCTATCGGCGTATTCTTTGGAGTATGGCTCTTCAACTTCATGAAGTAAACCTCCAACTGCAGAGGCGTATTGGAGAGCAGTCTCACCAAATCAGTTTCTGTCGTGATCTTAAGCGGCATCAGGTTGAGCACACAAATCTTCAGCGGTCTGATTTCCTGACTGTGCGCACGACTCTCATCCATCACGAAAATATTCTCATGCTTCAGCAGCTCAATAGCTGGAAGTTTATCCGGTAATCTTAACGGCATCTTATCTTGTTCCTTTCTTCTTAAAAAAACATTAATATATCCTCTTTCCTGCAAAAGCGGACATTTCACTTATTCCGTGCAAAGTTACGTTTTTATTTTGAAATATCAAAAGAAAAAAGAAAGAAATATATATTCATACGAAAAAAACAGCTTCTGTAACAAAAACAAAAAAGGCCGCATACCCCTTGATAAGAGTATTGCGACCTTATTGTATTTATGCGAGTCTCCAAGAGAACGCTAGCCTGAATGCCTATGCAACCAGATTAGTCCTTGAAGAAATCCTTAACAGCCTCGTTTGGTACCATCTTCTCATCGAAAACGTAAGCACCAGTCTTAGGGCTCTTAACCATCTTGATAACCTTTGTGTATGCGCGACCATCCATGTTACCTTCGTGGAGGGTAGCGACCGCTTTCTTTGCCATAGTCTATTAAAATTGATAAAATTGTTTATAAACTTGTAAGCGAGCTTACTTAATCTCCTTGTGAAGAGTCATCTTCTTAAGGATTGGGTTGTACTTCATCAACTCAAGACGCTCAGGAGTGTTCTTACGATTCTTTGTAGTCACGTAACGGCTTGTACCTGGCATACCACTGTTCTTATGCTCAGTGCACTCGAGGATAACTTGTACTCTATTACCTTTTGCTTTCTTTGCCATGATATTTATTCTCCTATAACTTTAATGTCCTTCCAATCTACGTAGCCCTTCTTTACTGCCTGATTCAAAGCAGCATCGAGACCTACCTTGTTAATAAGACGAAGACCAGCAGCACTGATCTTGAGGCTGATCCAGCAACCCTCTTCTACATAGTAGAATTTCTTGCTGAAGAGGTTAACGTCAAAGCTTCTCTTTGTACGGTGCTTTGAGTGAGACACATTGCAACCTAACTGTGCCTTCTTACCTGTAATTTGACAAATTTTAGACATTTCTATCTTTAATTTTGTAATTCGTTAATTGATACCTATTCCAAACAGAGTGCAAAATTACAAAATAATTCGGTAATAACAAAATAATCCCTAAAAGAACGCTGTCTTTTAAGGATTATTAATACTTTATAGCTCTAAATTAGCATTTTATGCCTCTTTTTTCAAATCTTCAGCATGTTCTTTCAGGAAATCGAGCATACCCTTAAGCGCTGTATTTGTGGCAATTGCAAGATTGATATCACGACCGAAATCCTCTGTGAGTTTCACCACACGAACATCATCCTTGCTACCAAATCCTACGAAGATTGTACCCACTGGCGCAGATGGAGTACCACCTGTAGGTCCCGATACACCTGTGGCCGAAATGGCGAAATCTACATTCAGGGCTTTGATGGCACCAAGTACCATCTCCTTAGCTACTTCCTCGCAGAAGGCTGTCTTCTCCTCCAGAAGCTTATGGCTCACTCCGAGAAGATTCTCTTTTACCTCATTGGTGTAACTTACCACACCACCCTTGAAGTAATTGCTGGCACCTGGCACAGAGATAAGCGCTTCGGCGATACGACCGCCTGTGCAGCTCTCGGCTGTGCCCACTGTCTTGTCACTATTGTAGAGCATCTCCTGGATGCCCTTGCTTAATATCTTTGTTTCAAATTCCATAAGAATTCCTGTTTACTTAAATGTTACTTTACTATATGCAGGCAGATCGATGGTGGCAAAATCGCCATCACGATACTTGAATGTACCTACACAACCAATCATAGCCGCATTGTCTGTGGTATAGCTGAACTTTGGTATGTAGATGGTCCAGCCAAAACGCTTGGCATGATCATGGAAAGCATTGCGGAGACCATTGTTGGCACTCACACCACCAGCCACAGCCACATGCTTGATTCCTGTCTGCTTCACTGCCATGCGCAATTTCTTCATCAGGATATCCACAATGGTGAACTCGATGCTCGCAGCCAAGTCAAACTTGTTCTTCTCCACAAAGTCAGGATCAGCAGCTACCCACTTGCGCAGACTGTAGAGGAAACTGGTCTTGAAGCCAGAGAAGCTATAATTTAGACCTGGGATGTGTGGCTCAGCAAAGCTGAAAGCCTTCGGATTACCCTGACGGGCATACTTATCCACAACAGGACCACCTGGGTAGCCCCACTCCAACACCTTGGCACACTTATCTATCGCCTCACCGGCAGCATCATCGATAGTCTGACCGAGAACCTCCATATCATTGTAGGCATTCACCTTCACAATCTGCGAGTTTCCACCGCTCACAAGAAGACAGATAAATGGGAATGGAGGTGCACTCTGGTCATCATCGCTTTCCTTGATGAAATGAGCCATCACATGACCCTGCAGGTGATTGACATCAATCATCGGGATGTTGAGCGAACGGGCAAAGCCCTTGGCAAAACTCACACCCACGAGCAGAGAGCCCATCAAGCCCGGTCCACGGGTGAAGGCAACGGCAGACAGATCTTCCTTTCTGATGCCCGCACGGGCGATAGCCTGATCTACCACAGGCACCACATTCTGCTGATGAGCACGGGAAGCAAGCTCAGGCACCACGCCACCATAAGCACGGTGCACTTCCTGAGAAGCAGTCACGTTACTCAGCAGTACTCCATTCTTGAGCACTGCGGCTGAGGTATCGTCGCAACTGCTCTCTATACCTAATATATATATATCCTTTTTTTCTTCCATAATTACTAAGGGCTAAGCCCATATATATTAATGTGTAAGAATCTCCACACCCGTCTCAGTCATCACGAGTGTATGCTCCCACTGAGCAGATGGCTTTTCGTCACCGGTAATTACCTCCCATCCGTATGGATCATCGGCATCGATGAACACCTGCCAGGTTCCCATATTGATCATTGGCTCGATAGTAAACACCATACCAGGCACGAGCAACATACCAGTTCCTCTATGACCATAATGAAGAACCTCAGGCTCCTCATGGAACTGACAGCCTACTCCATGACCACAAAGGTCACGGACAACACCATAACCATACTTCTTGCAATGCTTTTCGATGGCATGACCGATATCGCCCACAAAAGAGTAAGGCTTAGCCGCCTCCATACCAATCTCAAGACACTCCTTGGCAACACGAACCAACTGTTCCTTTTCCGGAGTTGTCTTGCCGCCAACGATGAACATACGGCTGGCATCTGCATAGTAACCATCCACGATGGTAGTCATATCCACATTGACGATGTCACCCTCTTCGAGGACATCCTCTTCCTTAGGAATACCATGACATACCACTTCATTGATGGATGTACATACACTCTTAGGGTAGCCCTCATAGTTGAGGCAGGCAGGAATCGCATTATGATCCTTGCAATACTGCATACAGAGGTCATCGATCTGCTGAGTATTGATACCCGGACGGATCATCTCGGCAACAGCATCGAGACAACCTGTATTCACGACACCACTCTTGCGGATGCCTTCTATTTGTTCTGGAGTCTTAATCAAGTCACGGGTAGGTACGAGCTTACCCTTATTTTCCCAAAACATCACCTGCTTGTCGAGCTCTGTAACAGGCTGACCAGGCAGACAATGCCATCTTTTCTTCTTAACCATTGTCTAATTATTTAATATTTGCGACTGCAAAAGTACATTATTTCTTGCAGAATGCAAAATAAAATGGCAATTATTTGCAGTTGGGCTGCAAATAATCACCATAAATCATTACTTCAAATAATCGTAGATTTTATCACACCAGTCTTCCCCGTTCTGCGGACAATAGGTAAAGAGTCCTACCTCAGAAGCCGCACAGCAGTTACGGGCACCGTCATCAATAAAGAGACATTCCTCCGGCAACGCCTTTTCCTGCGCCATCACGTAACGGAAGAAATTCTCGTCCGGCTTCATATATTTCACCTCATAGCTGCGATACATGGCATCGAAATAATCACCGATAGGATGACCGTCGCCAGAGAAATCCTCACTATCCGTCCAAGCAGATACGTATGGATTGGTATTGCTGAGCAAGACCACGCGATATCCCTGCTTCTTGAGATTTCTGATGGTCATCAACTTGCGGGCAGGCACCTCCTTCATATAGCCCAGCCAGCAATGCTGCAGCTCCTCAAAGCTCACCTCTCGACCCACCTTCTCGCTTACCTGACGGCGATACTCCTCCTCGGAAAGCTTTCCTTCTTCCAGATCGCCATTCAAGCCCGACTGCTTATAAGGATCCATTTTCTCGGCAAACTCCTTCATACCTAACTCAACAAAGCGTTTGCCTGCCTCATTCTCGTCGAGGGTGATCACGACACCACCCATATCAAAAATAACCGTCTTGATCATATTATCCTTATTACTAATACCTTATATATTCTATTATAAAACATTTTTGCCACATTATCAATAAACGCTTAGTTTAAAACAGCTCAAGCTTGTTCTTTCGTGCTTCTTCCAGCGAGGCAATCTTCGCCTGCTGTTCATGATACTCATTGCGCAAGCGTTCGTATCGCTCATCAAGTTCAGCTATAAACTTAGGGCATTCTGTCTCATTGAGGAATCGGGCACAGATACCGGCATTCAACGAAGCATCCTTCACCCAGATAACCGGTCCATCATACACCGGTGCGATTTTCAAAGCCACATGCAGTTCACTCGTGGTAGCGCCTCCCACCATGATCGGGATACGCAAGCCTGCCTTCTGCATCTCCTGGGCAGTGTGAACCATCTCTTCCAATGATGGAGTAATCAAGCCACTCAAGCCGATGGCATCTACCTTCTCTTCTATCGCCTTCTTCACAATCTGCTCGGCAGGTACCATCACGCCCAGGTCGATGATATCATAGTTGTTGCACGACATCACCACGCACACGATATTCTTACCGATATCATGCACATCTCCCTTTACGGTCGCCATCAGAATCTTTCCGGCAGAAGTACTTCCACCCTGCTTTTCTGCTTCGATATGAGGCTGGAGGATGGAAACGGCAGCTTTCATGGTTCGTGCCGTCTTCACCACCTGCGGCAAAAACATCTCGCCCTTACCGAAGAGCTCACCCACCAGGTTCATACCATCCATCAGCGGTCCCTCGATGACGTTCACGGCATGCGGATACTTCTGCAATGCCTCATCTATATCAGGTTGCAGGAACTCGGTAATACCCTTCTGCAGGGCATACTTCAATCTTTCCTCCACAGCCTGCTTACGCCACTCTGGTGCAGCAGACTTCGGAGCTGGCGCACCGCCCGCCTTGGCTGCAGCCTTTGCCGCATCAGCCTTCGCCTTGATTTCGGCAGCCAGTTCGATGAGATCATCGGCAGCACCCTTTCTTCTGTTCAATACCACATCCTCGATGAGTTCGAGCTGTTCATTAGGTATTTTATCATAATCCATTCTTGCCTTGGCATTTACGATACCAAAGTCCATACCTACCTTCTGGGCATGATGCAGGAACACACAATGAATCGCCTCGCGGATATACGTATTACCGCGGAACGAGAACGAGAGGTTGCTGACTCCACCACTGACATGTGCTCCAGGCAGATTCTGATGAATCCACTCGGTGGCACGGATGAATTCCACGGCATAATTATCATGCTCCTCCATACCCGTAGCGATGGCAAGCACATTCGGATCGAAGATGATATCGAGCGGATTCATTCCCAGTTTATCTACCAGGAGGTGATAGGCACGCCCGGCTATCTCGATACGTCGCTCATAGGTAGTGGCCTGTCCCACTTCATCGAAGCACATCACCACGACGGCGGCGCCATAACGCATGACATCACGTGCATGAGAGAGGAAAACCTCTTCACCCTCCTTCAGGGAGATGGAATTCACGATACACTTACCCTGACAGCACTTCAGTCCGGCAAGAATCACATCCCACTTCGAGGAGTCTATCATCACAGGCACCTTGGCAATCTCAGGTTCTGCCGCTATCATATTGAGGAAGTTCACCATTTCCGCCTTGGCATCCAGCAGTCCGTCGTCCATATTCACGTCCACCACGGCTGCACCATCTGCCACCTGCTTGCGGGCAATACCGATAGCTTCCTCATAACCTTTCTCATTAATCAATCGCAGGAACTTCCTACTACCAGCCACGTTACAGCGTTCGCCGACATTCACAAAGCGACTGGCATCTACTGGCAGATGAACGGAGTCATCTACCTGCAGCAAGTCCAAGCCCGAGAGCCACATATACTGAGGCTTCTCTACTACCTGATGTGGTTTCTTACCCTCGGCAATGCGGGCATAATGGGCGATGAATTCAGGACTGGTTCCACAGCAGCCGCCGATGATGTTGACGATGCCCTCATCGATAAACTCGGCTATCTGCGGAGCCATCGACTCTGCCGTCTCGTCATATTGTCCCATCTCGTTAGGCAATCCGGCATTAGGATGGGCACTAATATAATAAGGTGCAACCTTTGCCAGATGCTCGATGAACGGTTTCATCTGGGGAGCACCGAAGGCACAGTTCATACCTACCGAGAAAATAGGATAAGGAGAGAGCGAAGCCAGGAAAGCATCCACGGTCTGACCGCTCAGAGTTCTGCCAGCCAGATCGCTCACCGTAAGACTGATCATAATAGGCAGTTCTACCCCGTGCTTCTTCATCATGGTAATGGCAGCGTCGATCATCGCCTTACAGTTGAGCGTATCGAAGATGGTTTCGATAAGGATGACATCCGCTCCACCTTCGATGAGACCATCCACCTGTTCGCAGACATCGGTGAAAAGTTCATCGTACGTAATCTCCCGGGCGGCAGGATTACTGACGTCCGGACTCATGGAACAAGTTTTATTGGTAGGTCCCACATCTCCTGCTACGAAACGTGGTTTGTCGGGTGTAGAAAACTTATCACATTCGATACGCGCCAAGCGGGCGCCCTCGAAAGCCATCTCCCTAGCACAGTCTTCCAGGTGATAATCAGCCTGCGAGATGCGCTGACACGAGAAGGTGTTCGCCGTAATGATGTCGGCGCCCGCCTCCAGGTAACGTCGGTAAATATCAGAGATAACATCAGGGCGAGTGATGTTGAGCATATCGTTGTTGCCCTTCATCATTCCCGGCACATCGCGGAAACGATCGCCTCTGAAGTCTTCTTCTGTAAGATTATACTTCTGAATCTCAGTACCCATGGCACCATCCAGAATCAGAATCTTCCTGTCACATTGAACTTTGAACTCTGAACTTTGAACTTTATGATTTGTCATATTATCCTAAAAACTTAAATAATGAAGAGTATTTAAACATCGAGAAGAGAACCACCCGAAATGACTAACATCATAAAAAGATGCATTTCATAAAGTTCAAAGTTCAAATCTCAACGTTCAAAGTATTAGAAGTGCTTAATGGCTCTATCCATTTCTCTTCTATCCTCTTTCTCCTTCAGGGTCTGACGCTTGTCATACTCCTTCTTACCCTTGCAGAGGGCGATATCCACCTTGGCACGTCCATTGTCGTCAATGAAGACAAGTGTAGGCACGATGGTAAAGCCCGGCTGCTTGCTATCCTCTTCCAAACGGCGCAATTCGCGCTTGGTGAGAAGGAGCTTGCGGTCGCGGCGAGCCTCATGATTGGAAAAAGAGCCATAGAAATAAGGCGAGATATTCATACCCTTTACCCAAAGTTCACCCTGATAGAAATCGCAGTAGCAATCTACCAGGGATGCCTTACCGCCACGGATCGACTTGATCTCGGTACCGGTAAGTACGATACCAGCGGTGTAAGTATCAACGAAGAAGTACTCGAACGATGCCTTCTTGTTGCGTATCTGTATCGGACTCTTCTTGCGGAGTTCCTGATCTTTCTTGTTCATAATCCTAATACCTTAATATTATATAATAGTGACGAAGTTTTCGATATGCTCATCAATATAGAAAGCCACCTTGCTGGTCCATTCCTCCTCGTTCTCCACGAATTCATCATCGAAATCATCAAACTCAGGGTATTTCTCATAGAGTGCCATGAAGTCCTCGTCGCTCATATCCCCCTCGATGTCTTCATGATGACTCTTATAGAGGAAATGACTTTTCTTGATAAGCTTTGAAAGCTCCACAAGCCCCCAGTTACGGAACGCCTTGTCGGTAGGATTCTTCCAGAGGAAGGCACCATAGCCGTTATGGATGAGCTGAATCATACCGCCATCCATCATCTCCTCATGCAGGGTATCCCACGCCAGGAGCGTAATCTGGTCGCTATTCAGCTCAGCCATGGTCTCAGCAGTGAGTTCGCCACCAATCGCCTCGCGGATTGCATCCACGAAAGCCTTCACAAATTCATCCATGCCTGCCTCCGCTGCCTGCTGAAGCACGGCGTCCTGTATCTTAACTTCAATCATAATCTTCAAAATTGCTATTTTCAGTTTGCAAAGATACATTAAAATAGGGACAAACCCAAGAAAAAATCTAAATATTAGGTTAAAGAGTTAAAAAGAATACTCTTTTTTGGGTATTTTACAGATATTTTTTGTACTTTTGTGGTCGGAATTGAGGTTTAACGCCGATGTTTCAGCAAAACAATATGAATTTAAGAAGAAGAATTTATACTTTTATATATTCATTAATATAAAATTTAGCGAATATGATCTATTCAAAAGAAGTAGACAACATGTGCGTTGTCGCTAAGGGTCCTAACCACGGACCAGCTCCAATTCCTGAAGAGGGAAAATGGATTCAGGCAAAAGAGATCAAGGACATCTCTGGTTATACTCACGGTGTGGGTTGGTGTGCTCCTCAGCAGGGTGCTTGCAAGCTCTCTTTGAACATCAAGGAAGGCGTTATTCAGGAGGCTCTCGTTGAGACTATCGGTTGTACCGGTATGACTCACTCAGCTGCTATGGCTTCTGAGATTCTTCCAGGTAAGACTATCCTTGAGGCTTTGAACACTGACCTCGTTTGCGATGCTATCAATACTGCAATGCGCGAGCTCTTCCTCCAGATTGTTTACGGTCGTAGCCAGAGCGCTTTCTCTGAGGGCGGTCTTGTTATCGGTGCAGGTCTTGAGGACTTGGGTAAGGGTCTTCGTTCACAGACTGGTACTCTCTACGGTACTGTAGCTAAGGGTACACGTTACCTCGAGTTGACAGAGGGTTACATCACAAAGCAGTTCTTGGATAAGGACAGCCAGGTTTGTGGTTACGAGTATGTTCACCTCGGCAAGATGATGGAGGCTATCAAGAACGGTATGGACGCTAACGAGGCTGTCAAGAAGTTCACAGGTAGCTACGGTCGTACAACTGCTGAGCAGGGTGTTGTTAAAGCAATTGATCCACGTAAAGAATAATAAGGAGATACAGATATGATTAGAAAAGTAAGTTACGAAAGTCAGGAACGTCGCGAGAAGCAGGTTCTTGCTGCTCTTAATGCTAACGGTATTCAGAGCTTGGAAGAGGCTAATCAAATCTGCGAGGACGCAGGTGTTGACCCTTATCAGATGTGTGAAGATACTCAGCGTATCTGCTTCGAGAACGCTAAGTGGGCGTATGTAGCTGGTGCTGCTATCGCTATCAAGAACGGTGCTAAGACTGCTGCTGACGCAGCTGAGGCTATCGGTATCGGTTTGCAGGCTTTCTGCATCCCTGGTTCTGTAGCTGACGACCGTAAGGTTGGTCTCGGTCACGGTAACTTGGCTGCTCGTTTGCTCCGTGAGGAGACTCAGTGCTTCGCTTTCTTGGCTGGTCACGAGTCTTTCGCTGCTGCTGAGGGTGCTATCAAGATTGCTGAGATGGCTAACAAGGTTCGCAAGAACCCATTGCGCGTTATCTTGAACGGTCTTGGTAAGGATGCTGCTCAGATCATCAGCCGCATCAACGGTTTCACATACGTTCAGACAAAGTTTGATTACTACACTGGTGAGTTGAAGGTTGTTAACCGCATCGCTTACAGCGACGGTCCACGTGCTAAGGTTAACTGCTACGGCGCAGACGACGTTCGCGAGGGTGTTGCTATCAACTGGAGCGAGGATGTAGATGTATCTATCACTGGTAACTCTACAAACCCTACACGTTTCCAGCACCCAGTAGCTGGTACATACAAGAAGGAGCGTGTGGCTGCTGGTAAGCCATACTTCTCAGTAGCTTCTGGTGGTGGTACAGGTCGTACATTGCACCCAGATAACATGGCTGCTGGTCCTGCTTCTTACGGTATGACTGATACTATGGGTCGTATGCACTCAGACGCTCAGTTCGCAGGTTCTTCTTCAGTTCCTGCTCACGTAGAGATGATGGGCTTCCTCGGTATGGGTAACAACCCTATGGTTGGTGCTACTGTTGCTATCGCTGTAGCTATCGACCTCGCTATCAACAAGAAGTAATTTCTTTGAGATAACAAAACAATAAGTATAAATGAGAGGGTGTGTCATAAGTTCATGACACACCCTCTTTTAGTTTTTCAAGAACGCAAGTCCGCTAGGCGTCCCGCCGGATTTGAAATCCGGCGTTAAAAAATGTCCTAACCTATTTATGCTCTGCGGATTTGCAATCCGCAGCAAAGGAGTATGCTTTTCCCCTTATTGGAACTACATACAACAGCCCAATACCATGTAAGAATAATTCTATATTCTAATCTTTACACTTAAAGCCCCGTAAAATAAGGAAAGTAGAGACTCAAAATTTTCCCTTAAGGAAAAATAAAATTATCCTTAAGGAAAAATATATTTTTCCTTAAGGGAAGAAATTTTTCTCCTTAAAGATTATTTTGATAATCAGAGACTTGTAATATTATTTACCAAACTTAAGTAAGTACCTCCCCCACACGCCCTGTTTTACTCTAATAGAGCAAGCTTTGAGCGCA
>NZ_QSQJ01000003.1:0-8029 GCF_003436715.1 Prevotella sp. TF12-30
ATACACCCCCAAACGGCCGTTCTCGGACGGGCTGGGGGGGGGTAACACAGGCTCAACTCGCTGAACTACTGAAAGTTAATCAGGCGTTCATAAGCAAGATTGAGACTTGTGAACGCCGCCTTGATATCATAGAACTTCATCATATTTGCCAGGTTTTAGGCATCTCGTTTGTCGACTTCATCCAAGAAGTCGATAGGGATATTCTGTGCAAAAATGAAGAAGAAAGTTACATAACTATTAAAGAATTAAAAAAATAAGGTATGGAAAAAAATAATAAAAAAGAAATTCATACCTTTACTTTTGTGGATTTATTTGCAGGTATTGGTGGTTTTCATACGGCTATGCATAGTGTGGGAGCTCATTGCGTTTTTGCAAGTGAATGGGATAAATATGCACGTATATCCTATGAGGCAAATTATAAAGATATAGAGCCAAATCTTTTCAAAAAAGACTCATTGGGAAATTATAAATATTTTAATGAAGATATAACAAAGGCAAATCCTGCAGAAATTCCTGATTTTGATGTTTGTTGTGGTGGATTTCCTTGCCAGCCGTTTTCCGTAGCCGGACTCAAAAGAGGTTTCGAAGACACCAGAGGTACCTTGTTTTTCAATATAGCAAATATTGTAAAATACAAAATAGAGCATGGTTGTCCTCCAAAGGTCTTGTTTTTAGAAAATGTTAGAGGTTTGAAGAGTCATGATAAAGGTAATACTTTAAAGGTAATTCTAGCAACCTTGGAAGAGTTAGGCTATGGTGTTTCATATACAGTACTTAATGCTAAATATTTCGGTGTTCCTCAGAACAGGGAAAGATTATTCATCATTGCATGGTATAAAAAGCAATCAATGTAGAAATGTTTAAGTTCCCTTATGGCATTGACGCAAATGGTAATACTATATATGACAAATCAAAGTTAAAGGAAGGAACTATGCCTACTAGGGTTTCTGATATATTCGAACCTGATGATGCTGTGGCAGACTTTACTATTTCTGATAGAATGTGGGAAGGTCACCAGAGACGTAAGGAACGTAATATGGCAAATGGCAAAGGTTTCGGTTATCGTAAATTCTTTGGTGATAGTGAATACTGTAGTACGATTTCGGCAAGATATTGGAAAGATGGCAGTGAAATATTAATAGATCAGGCAGATAAAAATCCTCGTACGCTATCACCTGTAGAAGCAGGAAGATTACAGGGGTATAGGATTATAGGAAATGGATGGAAATATTCGGAATGTGCAGATAATCAGAATTATAATTCTTCTAATCCAGAATTCCGAATAGTAGTTTCAAAGAAAGAAGCTTATCATCAATTTGGGAATAGTGTAGCTGTGCCTGTGATAAAAAGGTTAGCACAAGAAATAGTCAATCAATTATTAAATAAGTCATAGTATGGACGAATTGTTAGATTTAGGTATACTGAAAACAAGTTTGAGTGAGCTCATTGCTCATTCAAATATGGATGACTGTGTTTTGCCTGATGAGTTCAAGGCAAAATTTCATGCCTTTGGTGATTACAAGATTGAGCAGTACTTCTTGTACACATTGCAGGTAAGTTCAAGAAAGTCTTTACTGGTAATACCTAATCAATGGGTGTATATAGCCGCATGCTGCTGTCAATATTATGTCGAATTGATTAAGTATAAGGACAAGTTAGACGCTTTGGGCTTTACGTCCGACATGTATGAGGCTTGTCATCCTAGCAAAGATAATAGTAGTATTCCAGAGGACCAGAAAACTAAAGATGCTTGCAAGGAAAAGGCAGAGCATTTTCTCAATTCTTATAATGGTGCTGATAAAGAGCTTCTGGTAAATTTCTTGTGGAATTATGAGTCTTGGGGTGGTGGTAAAAATATAAAGCGTTCGAATGATTTTACCGATTCTCCTGTTCTTAATATTGCAAATACCATTAATGCTTCGAGCAGCTTGATAGGGGCTATAGTAAAAGGGATAGCAAATCAAGACTGCCTGAACTTGCTTCTTGAATCGGAAGAATGGAAGTCTTTTGAAGGATCATCAGCTAGCTCTGATACTGCAAAAAAGAACTCTGGGGGCAAAATGGCTTTGCAGCAGATTTTCTATGGTGCTCCAGGTACGGGTAAATCGTACGAAGTTAACAGCATAACGAAGAAGAATAGATATGCAACAATACGTACAACTTTCCATCCTGATAGTGATTATTCTACTTTTGTAGGAGCATATAAGCCTACTATGGCAGATGCCCCTGTTTATGGTGCACAAGGAGTAGAGATAGCAAAGGAAAAACGTATTACTTATACCTTTGTTAAACAGGCATTTTTAAAAGCCTATTTGGGCGCATGGCAAAAGCTTGCTAATGGAGTTGATTCGGTAGACCCGCAATTCTTGGTAATAGAGGAAATCAACCGAGGCAACTGTGCTCAGATATTTGGTGATTTGTTTCAACTCCTTGATAGAAGTGGTAATGGATTCTCAACCTATCCAATTGAAGCGGATGCAGATTTGCAGAACGAGATTGCTAAGGAGTTTGGACAGGGTGGCGAGTATATGCTTGCTAACGAATTTAATGTGGATTATGCTGTTCCTGATTATATCAGTAACTATGGTAAAACATTGACTGAAGATATTAAGTTAGGAAGAATTTTGTTATTGCCAAATAATCTTTATATTTGGGCAACAATGAATACCAGTGACCAGTCTCTCTTCCCTATAGATTCTGCTTTCAAGCGTCGTTGGGAATGGAGATATGTGAAGATTTCGAAAGGATATAAAAGAGGGGCAAATGGAGAGCTTGTTATCAAGAATTCTGAGAGAGTTCCTCTTGGTTGGAAGATTCGTTTTAACAACAATGAGTGTGATTGGTGGGAGTTCTTGGAAGCTATAAATAAGCAAATTGGTTCAGTAACAAGTTCTGATGATAAGAAACTTGGTTATTTCTTCTGTAAACCTAATTTGGGAGAATCTTTCATTCGAGAAGATACATTTGTAAATAAAGTTATTTTCTATTTGTGGAATGATGTCTTTAAAGACTGTGATGTATCCATTTTTAGAATGAATGATACGGATGATTCTTTTTATGATATTTTCTTTATAGAGGATGAACAAGGAAATACTATTGCAAACCCAGATGCGATAGGACAACTCATGAATAATTTGGGCGTTAGGATTTCTCCAGTTCCGTATGATAATGATTTGGATGAAGAGTCAGGTGATGATTCGGATGAAAATCAAGATGATACACAAGATATGTCAAAAGTGAAATTCAAATATAATGGCGTTCCGAATTCATTAAGAGAAATCGTAAAAGGTGTTGTCTTAAATTTCATCAGTAGCAATCCTGACCTGACTACGGCTGCAAGCATCCGAGATAAATTTAAGGAGGCTTGTGCAGACTTTACAACAACAGTTGTCAAAACAGAAAATGAGTATAACGAACTTGATGTAGAGTCGTCAAAAGCAAAGTGTTGGCAAGCGATATCTTTGAATTCGGGTGAGAAGCTCTATATTTATACCCAGTGGAAAGCTAAAAATGCAAACGACAATTTCTTCAAATTAATGAAGGTTGTTGAAAATAATAATTGGGGTCAAATTAGTCCTGTAGAATAATTATGCGTATATTAATAGAAGAATACCAATATGATTATGAGGACGTCCGTGACGTTCTCAAAGGGTTTGGTGTGCTTCCCAATGGAGACGGTAAGCTTAGTCTCAGCTATGTTGGCTATTACTTCAATGATGACCCAGATGTAAATGACTGCGTGTTTTTACTTCCTAAGGTGCTTTTGGAAGGTCCATTTGGCGAAGAGAAGGTGTTTGGACACATTGAACCAAAGAATTTGATAAATATAGATGAGTGCGATGAGCTGAGCAGCGAGGAACATACATTTATTTACAATTTAAGCGTATGGATATATAGGGCTATCAGCGTGTTCCGTGAACACGAGTTCGACCGTTTTGAGAATAAGGCGCAGTCAAGTATTGTGCTTTATAAGCAAGTGCCAATTATGGGACATATGAAGAAGCGCAGAGTGTGCACTTATCTTGATGTATTGCTGGCATTGCAAGAATGGAACAGAAAGAATGAGAGTTTTGTTATGTTCACTGTAAAAAATCTCCATTCAGGTTTAAATAAGATAAACTGGACGCGTACCATCTCCAGAAGTCATGTATTCATACAGGATTGTTCCGATGGTACACGCAGGCAAGATGCCAGCTACCTGAATCCGGTTAATAAGAAACGTAAAATCAATTTTGATGAGGAACTGCTTATTATATACTACAGCATTCTTGAGTATATGCGTGAAAAGTACGGCTTTCCTGTCAAGATGAATGTTAACTTTCCTCTTATTAAGGGTAAAAAGTTTCTAAGATACATTAATGGGTTCGGTAAAAGGCGTCTCAAACAGATAAAGTATAAGTACTTTTCAGACAAGGCTCTGGAACTTTGGAACTATTGTTATGCGTTTTTCGAACGTCCGGAAGACATTATGCTCAATGTTGATCGCAAGGAGTATTTACTTGTGAAGAGTTTTCATGTCGTTTTCGAATCTATTATCGATGATTTAATAGCTGGCGACCAGAAACTGCCAAAGGAGCTGAAGGATCAACCGGATGGAAAGCGTGTTGACCACATTTATCAGTATCAGGAATTGACCAATAATGATAAGGAAGGTGATATTTACTATATAGGTGATTCTAAGTATTATAAACGTGGTAACACCCTCGGCAAAGAGTCTATCTATAAGCAATTTACTTATGCTAGGAACGTCATACAGTGGAATATCGACCTGTTTAACGATGGTAGGGAAGAAGATAAGAAAGGGCATATAAAATTACGTGATGATGTAACCGAAGGATACAATGTTATTCCTAATTTTTTTATCTCTGCCAATCAGAATGTTCTTCGACCAGAAGACGATATCAAGCTGATTGATAGCGATAAGGAAGAGGGGAAACGTAGGCAGCAGTACTATCTGAGTCGTCAGTTTGAGAACAGATTGTTCGATCGAGATACATTCCTTTTGGCGCATTATGATGTGAATTTTCTCTTTGTGGTGGCGCTTTATGGGCGCAATAATACAACAAGTAAGGTACAGTGGCGTGACAAGGTCCGCAAGATGTTCCGCAAAGAAATCCAGCAGATGCTCAAAGAAAATTTTGAGTTCTATGCAATGACAGCAAAGAGTGATATTGATGCGAATGCTTACATCAAAGAAAACTTCCAACAGATTCTTGGTAAGGTATACCAGCCATTTGATAACCGAGAAGGAAGTGACCAGCAATATTTTTCGCTTGCTTTGCGCAAGCCCGAGAAAGAGAACAATACTACCATCAGGAGAAGGGTAGCAGATGAAAATGAAGCAGTGTTGTTTGAGTTAAAGCATGCCTTCTATGTTGCTAAATGTCCGCTTGGTGTGGACCCGAGGACACTGCCGGAAGAAGTCATGCCTAGGGTCGATGCACGTCCTCATGATGTTATTCCGAAGCAATTTCTTACTATGCATTATTTGGAAAACTATCCGAATGCAACATTTCTTATTGGTATCGTGAACAGTATCAATCACTTGAACTGGATATTCAGTCGTCGAGGTGGTAAGCGTGATGATGCCTATAATTTACGTCTTGGTAAGGATGTACAAGGTGGTGTCGTAAAAAGTCGTGAGTATGTAAAGCATGCTAAGTTCGTGATATTATATAATGCAGGAGAGAATAAAGTTTATAAGTCATTCCGTGTAAAGAATACGGGAGAACTGTCTCGTGAGCAGATTGAAAAACAAGGGTATATCAATCCTAAACACGACAGATATTTTTGTTATTTTTTCGATGAAGAAATATCGCTTGGAGACTTTGATATTCAGGGGATTATCCAATCTGATAAGGAAAAGTGGAAGGCTGATCCAAAGCATCTGGAAGAATATGCAGAAGGGAAGCCTGTATTTATGAGTGGTAATGAATTGATAAAATTTAGGAGATAAAAGATATGAAAAAGAAATACGGAACATCATTGATAATAGGAAATGGCTTTGACTTAAATTTAGGCATGGTCACCGATTATCGTTCATTTTTTTAAAAATTGAAAGCTGATGGCTTTTTTACAAAGCATACTAATAATCCCCTTTTGCAGTTTATAAATGCAAAAGGAGAGAAGGAAAAATGGTATGACTTTGAAGGTATTATTCAGGAATATGCAACTAGAGGCGAACAAGCGGTTAATTTAAAAATGATAGATAAACTTTTGCCTATCATTGGCAAAGCTTTAGATCTTGATGAAGAATCATTTAAGGAAATTAAGGGTTATAAGCATCTTTGTGGAATAGTACCAGAATTTGACAGAGTTATTGAATATGCGACAAAGAATAATTATCTTGACTTTGCAGCAGACTATGATATAATGGAAAAATGTGTGTATATCAAAAAAGCTCGATCTCAATATAGCGAAGAACAAAGAGATTTGGTTAAAGAAGCAATGAGACTTCTGAAGGACGAACTTGTAGCCTTCCTTAAAAGCGCAAAAATAAATAATGAAGAAAATAGTTTGGCATTTATGATTTTCTTTTCGATTATGGGTATTTATGATGCAGGATACAAAGGATTAACAATGAAACTGTCCGATTATTCGAAAAAATATCAGGGTAGTTTTCCCGACTTTAAGATCGTGTCATTTAACTATACTGACACAATTTCTAATCTCGTCAAATTCCTACAACGTATAAAATTTGATTCACGCATAGATTTGGAAACCGATGATTTAAAAGAGAATTTTTATAGAATTCATGGTGCTTTAGATTCTGAAGTAATATTTGGGATAGATAGTGAATGCGATATACCTAATGCGTTCATATCATTAAGAAAATCTAATCACATTAGTATTAATGCAAAACAAAGATTTAGTGATATAATAGAAAACTCTAAAAGAATTATTATATTTGGGCATAGTATATATGGTATAGATTACGAGTATTACGCAGATTTTCTAGAAAAAAATAAAGATACGGAAGTTGTTGTAATTTATCATAATGAAGATGGTAAAAAAGAATTTGAAAATGAAATGGAAAATAGAGGAGTAATGCGTAGTATTAACTATGAATATATTGTTATTTCCGATCATTTTTTTGAATTCTGTAAGAATATAGCTGAAGAGCAGCAGCTTTTTTTTGAAAAGGAAAAGTAAGGGTAGGACAGATTTGTATATTCTGACCTCATTTATTTTTATAAGGTACTATCACTTCAATCCCATCTTTCTCAATCTCTTTGAGCAGAAAGGGATTGAGATGCTGATGCTTCCGGATAATATCAACAGGGCTGTCTAGAAGTTCTTCCAAGTATGCCTTCAGACGGACTACTTGAAAAAACTTAGGGGGCATTTCTACATAGCCATCAACATCGCTGCCTTTGTGGTGCTCGTTTCTTGCAACAGAGCCAAAGAGACGCAAGGAGGTGATGCCGAAGGTGTTCTGTAATTCTTCGGCCTGAGAAGCGATGAGAGCTATATATTCTTCTCTTGTTTTCATTTTTACTATTCTTGCATTTTTAATGCTTTTGCCCTTACAGGGCGCAAGGCTGATTGCTCTTATACCCAGGGTGTTACCCTGGGCTAGGTGCTTCTGCCCCTTCAGGGCGTGTGGGGGGCATGGTATCTAAAGTACTGCTGCACAGACCTTGCGGAACCAGTCGAGTAACCCATCAGCTACCCCCGTATCCTGATGTTCTCTGTGAACTTGTCTATCAGTATTGCCGGCGGCAATCTCCCATTCTGATGACGGGTGACACCTGTGACACCTGTTTTCTAAAACTTTCTCTCACGCGGGCGGGCAGGAAAAATTTTCCAGAAAGGTTTCCCGCCCGCCTACGTGAGAGAGATTTCAAGAAAAGCCTGTCACTGGTGTCATCTTGTCACCCGGAAGTAAGTCTCATTCCAGCATCCTAAGTAAGTCACTTAGGTATCGTAAGTAAGTCACTTAGGGGTCGTAAGTAAGTCACTTAGGGGTCGTAAGTAAGTCACTTAGGGGTCGTAAGTAAGTCACTTAGGGGTCGTAAGTAAGTTACTT
>NZ_QSQJ01000003.1:8039-176231 GCF_003436715.1 Prevotella sp. TF12-30
GTCGTAAGTAAGTCACTTAGGGGTCGTAAGTAAGTTACTTCTTCAGAAAAAGACGTGAAAATCCGTGAGAAATCGTGAGAAACCGTGAATGGCGGATTCTGAATGTTGTATCTTTGCATTGTGATGTTTTCCACGAGTCTGACTGGGGTTAGCCGATGGCTTACTTTTATGCAAGTTTTTGGGGAATTTCTTTTGTGGTTTCATGAGAAAAGATTAATTTTGTATCGAATGGTGTGATTAGATTAGAAAAAGATGTCTTAATAAATAAAGCGTATGCCAGATAAAATGACCATAGAACAGCGCCACAACAATATGGCGGCAATCAGAGGCAAGGATACCAAACCGGGGATTCTTGTCAGGAAGTTCCTGTGGGCTAGGGGATTCAGGTATCGGCTCAATCATCCTCGGTTGCCGGGAAAACCGGATATTGTGCTGAGGAAGTATCGTACCTGCATTCTAGTGAATGGGTGCTTCTGGCATGGACATGAAGGATGCAAGTATTATGTGGTGCCGAAATCGAACACCCAGTTCTGGCAGGATAAGATCAGGAGAAACCGAGAGAGGGACCATGAGGTGCTGCATCGGTTGGCAGAAATGGGATGGCATACTATTGTAATATGGGAATGCGAACTGAAACCGGCTGTCAGGGAGAAGACTCTGGAGTCGCTAGCCTTTACACTGAACCATATCTTCCTGGAAGATCATCATATCAGGAGGTATGAATTGCCGGAAGAAAAGCCGGCAATGGTGGCGGAGCCGGATCCAAGGCATCGGGATTAGTAACTACTATTATTGGGAATAAGGCTTATGAAAGATATGGATAAATATTGGAAGAACGTGGATTCACTTTTCGATTCTAAAGATACTCGGAAAGTGATTTGGGTAAGTTATGCAGTTGGTCTTGTATTGGTTACTGCTTCCATATTCAGGCTATGCCTTAGGTTATTAAGGCATGAAGAATTTACTTTTGGGAGAATATCTTCATTAATTATAGTGTTAATGGTAGGTCTTTCTTTGGTTTGTTTCCTTTTTTATAGGAAGAAAATATCGATTAAAATTAAGTTTTACCTGTTGTGTCTAATTTTTGTGTGTGGTGGTATCAATATGTTTCTTCATCCAAGAGTTTCAAGAAGAATTTCATCTGAAACATATTGTCAGGTGGTGGGAATAGTGGGCTGTCTCTTCTTTGGGGGAGGCGGTTTGTGGGTATTGTATAATGATTGCAAGTGGCATAGGAGGCGTAGAGACGAGGAGGAATAAAGTGTACCGATGCGCAGACCTTGCGGAACTGTCGGGACACATAGTGAATATGACAAAATTGATTGTTCCACCATTTAATAAAAGCTATTATGGAAAGAATTACCAAAGAACAATATGAGTTTGCACTCAACAGAATTGAAGAACTCCTGCCATTGGTAACGGATGCTACTCCTGCCAATGATAAGAATGCCATAGAACTGACTTTAATGTCGGACATTGTAGAGTCATACGAAAAAAAGCATTACCCAATAGGAAAGCCTTCTGTTTCTGAACTTATTGAATTTTCATTAAATGAAAAAGAAATGACTCAGAAACAATTGGCTTCAGAAATTGGAGTAAGTCCTTCACGTATTAACGATTATGTCACAGGACGTTCGGAACCTACTTTAAAAATTGCAAGATTGTTATGTAAGGTTCTGAACATAACTCCTGCCGCAATGTTGCAATGCTAAGCGGAAACAAATGTCAGATCGCTTAACCATAGAACAGCGCCACAACAATATGGCGGCAATCAGAGGCAAGGATACCAAACCGGAGATTCTTGTCAGGAAGTTCCTGTGGGCTAGGGGATTCAGGTATCGGCTCAATCATCCACGGTTGCCGGGGAAACCGGATATTGTGCTGAGGAAGTATCGTACCTGCATTCTGGTGAATGGCTGCTTCTGGCATGGACATGAGGGATGCAAGTATTACGTGGTTCCGAAATCGAATACCCAGTTCTGGCAGGATAAAATCAGGAGAAACCGGGAGAGGGACCATGAGGTGCTGCATCGGTTGGCAGAAATGGGATGGCATACCATCGTCATCTGGGAATGCGAGCTGAAACCGGCTGTCAGGGAGAAGACTCTGGAGTCGCTTGCCTTTACCCTTAACCATATTTTTCTGGAAGATCATCATATCAGGAGATATGAGTTGCCGGACGAAAAGCCGGCAATGGCGGCGGAGCCGGACCCAAGGCATCGTGATTAATACCCTCTCTGTTTCTCGTAAATGAAATCGTCGGCGATGTATCCATTGCTCATAAGATACAAGCCGGTGCGCTTATCGTGGAGCTGGGCACAGGTCTTGCTGCGATAGAAAAGATCAAGAGCCATAGCTGGAGATATTTTCAGGCGTTTTGATAATTCGTAAGCAACGCCACCTATCTGATAGCTGAGAATCATTTCTTGAATCTCAGGAGTCTTGGTATTTATCTGGTTATATTTTTTCTGTACCATTATAGATTAAGTATTTATTGATGAGATCTTGATTGAGTAAACAAATCTGATTGTTGGGCTTATGAAAAGTTAACTGCTGTAGAGCTGATTCTGTATCGTAAAAGCCTGTCATATATAGGTTTACGGTATCAATCACTCTGTCGTTTGCTATGCCGCCTTCCACATAGTCGTAATCTTTGGCTGGATTTTTTCCTCGTCTGTTGGCTACAATGAAGTCTAGCCAGTCTTTATCGTATGCGGTGAATATCTTGCTGCGAGCCTCGGCGAGAATTGCATCCCTATCCAAGGAATAGATATTGAGTAGGGGTTCTGCTGCTCTTTTATCTGCAATGGTTTTAGCCCATTTTATAGCCTGTTCCTTTAAATCAGTTACGTAGAAACCTTGACCAAAGTCTAACCTTGGTCTTCCTACATGATAAAGTGGAGCTTCTATAATTTCTGTGGCTCCATGATAGACTGTTATTTTCATCAGTTTTTCTTCTCCCAATTAGTTAGACACTCTATGACATCTTCTATAAGATACTCTCTACTTTCGGTATGGAGTGTATCATAATGGGGCAGAATGAACTTGTTGATTAAATCAACCTTTCTCATTCTTTCGTATATTTCAATATATGGCACCCCGAGCTTTCTAGCGGCTCCCTCAACGCATGATGCAGCAAAAGCGAGCTTGATTTCTTCTAGGGGTAATTGTATTCTGTTGTTTTTTTCCATTTTTTCGTACTTTCCTCTTAATTCCTACAAAGATAATGCAAAAATAAGAAATATTTCTCTTTTATGCAAGTTTTTGGGGGATTTCTTTTGTGGTTTCGTGAGAAAAGATTTTTTTGTATCGAATGGGGGCTCTAATGAAATTATTGAAGAGTATGTGGAGATAATGCAAAAACTGATAAAAAATCCCCTGATGGATTCTCTGAAGAGAAGCATCAGGGGATAGGCGTTTTACTTTATCAATCTTTTACTTTATAGCCTTACTTGTCTGGCTGTAGCCGTCCAGCTGCTTGGCATTGGTGATTGCCTTGCGCGAACAGTAGTTGAAATCCACCTTCTTGTCACCATTGCTAGACTTCCAGCGGATGGTGAGCTTCACAGTCTTGCCATTGGTGTCTGGCAGGGCATTGTTGAGGTTGAAGGCTACCAGGGCATCGCCTACACGATACTTGGCATCACCATTCTGATTGTGACGAAGCTCTACCTCGTATGGATTCTCTGGGTTCACACCGGTGAGAAGGTTGATGATGTGTGGCTTCTGACCGCCCCAGAGAGCACGGAAGCGGAGAGTGAGATAACCATCCTCTGCTACTGTTACCCAATCGCGAACGATATCTACCTCATCATTGCCATACTTCGCATCGTTCTCTGCCGGAGTAGAGAGATAAGGTGCTGGCTTCTTGGTGAGAATGCTGTCAATCCAGTTGACATGTACTACCTGAGAATACTTGTCGCTCTTCTCATCGGTAGCTGTATAGTTGACGAGTGCTCTAACCTCCTTGCCATCAAAGACTGGAGTCTTGAGGTTCTTGGCGAGCAATGTGGTGTTGTCATCCAACTGCAGATAGCAGGCATCTGCATTCTGCTTGACAGTTACTAGGGCATTAGGTAAAACCTGATCCCAGTTGGTATCATCATCAGAATCACACGACTGAAAGGTGAATGCTGACATCAGCAGGGCTACTGCGAGCCCGATTTTCTTAAAATTGATCTTTCTCATAACTTTTCCTTTTTAAATCTTTCTGTCTATAAAATGCCCGAAGATGCGAAATCTTGCTTCTGATTTGGCAAAAGAAAGTTAAATGTATTTTTGAGATTCCCATTTATTTTGTAGTGTCTTCAATTTACACTACCTTTGCAGAAAGTTGTTGCGCCCTGACTGGGGATGCAGCGAATAGCTTAATAGAAATAGGTAGATGAATAAGGTTATCAAGAAGTTTTTCAGATCACTTATGTATATAGTAGGCATCGGAGCTATGACACTGGTGCCCGATGCCTGGCTGTGGCATATCGGAGTGGGAGAGTGGCCTCTGCCGCTAGCCATCCTCTGGTGGATTCCCTCTCTGCTCATCATCCTGGCTGAGGTGGGACTGCAGTTGGGTAAGTTTCATCGCACATCGGTGAGAGTGCTTTTCTCTCTCATCCTTTTCTCTGTGATGCCGAAGGTGGTATTCATCCTCTTCGAATTCTTCATGCCTTGGTTCTTCGCCATCCTGCCTGCCCTGGCGGTGATGGGATGGTTCCTCTATGGATTCGTAGAGGGATGGAAGCGACTGGAGGTGAAATATGTGACTTATTCTTCTGCCGATCTGCCTCCTTACTTCGATGGCTATAAGATTCTGCATTTCACGGATCTGCATCTCGGTACCTTTCCGAAGGGTGCCGACTTTGTGAGAAAGGTGGTGGAAAGAGCCAATGCCGAAGGGGTGGAGATGATGCTCTTTACCGGCGACCTGGTGAACAATGCTGCCGATGAGGTGGAACCTTATGTGGAAGATCTGAAGAAGCTGCATGCTCCCGATGGTATCTTCTCGGTTTGGGGTAATCACGATTACTGCGAATATAATACCAACCACAGTCTGAGTGCCTTGAGAAAGAACCGCAGACTCCTCTTCCAGTTGCAGAATGAGATGGGATGGCATCAGCTGATGAACGAGCATTTTACGGTATCGCATGGTATGGCTTCGATAGAAATCATCGGTGTGGAGAATGCCGGACAGCCTCCGTTTACCAATCGCAGTAACCTGAAGAAGGCGATGAAGGGAGTGGCGAAGGATGCTTTCAAGATAGTGCTTACCCACGATCCGCACCATTGGAGAAGGGAAGTACAGAAGACCGGAGTTCACCTGACCCTGGCGGGACATACTCATGCCGGACAGTTGAAGATTGGTAACTTCACTCCTGCCCACATGGCTTTCAAGGAGTGGGGTGGAGAATACTGGCTGGGTAGGCAGCTGCTCTATGTTTCTGCCGGATTGGGCGGTTCATTCCCTTTCCGACTGGGTGCCTGGCCGGAGATGACGGTCATCACCCTGAAACGTGATTTGGGTTAGAAAACAGACTGGTAGTCAGACATCTCACAGTTCCCGAAGAATTGAATAAAAACGTTAATTTGCTGATGCAAACTGTTAAGTTTTGGTTAAAAAATCGATATTTATTCATTTAGACGAAAAATTATCGCTTAAAAATTTGGTAACTCAAAAATTAATCGTATCTTTGCATCAGTTTTCGCATATATTTGGGCAAATGGGGGGTGTCGAGAGACTGTACTCCATTTGTTTTTTTTGTCCAAAAAGCGAAATCCCGCTTTTTCCGCTCACTTTATCATTAGAAATAAGCAAGGTATTCGCTAAGAATACTCATCATAAAGTTCAAAGTTCAAAGTTTAAAGTTCAAAGTAAAATGAAGATTCCTGTAGAAGAACAATATAAATTCGTGAAACTTACTCTTCCGGATGGAAGCAAGGCTGAAGGAATGTCGGTGTTGCTGCATGCCTGTTGTGCACCCTGTTCATCGGCTATCGTAGAGTGTATGCTTCGCAATGGCATGAAGCCAACCGTGTATTTCAGCAACAGCAATATCTATCCGCAGCAGGAGTTCGATATCCGCAAGCACGAGCTGATGAGATTCCTGGAGGCGCAGCAGGTGCCCTATGTTGAGGATGAGTACGACCATGAGGAGTGGCTGGCTACCATCAGGGGATTGGAGAAGGAACCGGAGCGGGGAAGCCGCTGCTCGGTGTGTTTCCAATATCGTCTGACTCATGCTGCCAGGTATGCCCAGGAACATGGATTCCATCTGCTTACCACCACGCTGGCTTCATCGAGATGGAAGAATATTAAGCAGATAGATGCCGCAGGACATATTGCGGTAGAAGGATGCCCGGATGTAGAGTGGTGGGATATGAACTGGAGAAAGGGTGGTTTGCAGAACCGCCGAGGAGAACTCTTGAGAATCAATGAATTCTATAATCAGTTATATTGTGGTTGCGAATTCAGTATGAGATAAAGTGTTTTTCTGCGCTGTGATATTTTAGGCACGGATTACACGGATTACACGGATTTATGACGCTCATGATAAATCCGTGTAATCCGTGTAATCCGTGCCTTTTCTATATTCTAGGCTAGATGCTTATTTATGAAAGACCTGTAATCTCACCATTCACCACATCGATGCGCTCAGCCTGTGGGCTCTTTGGCAAACCTGGCATACGCATGATAGGACCCGCGATGACTACGATCATCTCGGCACCCATATTCACGGTGATGTCGCGAACGTGGAGCTCGAAGCCTTCTGTAGGACCGTATGCCTTGGCATCGGTAGAGAAGCTATACTGAGTCTTGGCGATACAGATAGGGAACTTCTCGGCACCCAACTTCTTGATTTCCTCGATCATAGACTTGGCAGAATCGCTCAAGGTTACGCTGCCGGCACCATAGAGGTTGAAGGCAACATCCTCGATCTTCTTCTCTACAGGCTCATCGTCATCGTAAGTGAAGTAGAGAGGAGCAGATGGATGCTCATCGATGGTCTTCACTACGAGCTCAGCCAACTCCATTGCACCCTTGCCACCTTCGGCGAAGGCACTGTTGACAGCGAATCCGCAGCCCATCTCCTCGCAGTGCTTGCGCAATACCTCGATTTCCTCATCGGTATCAGTAGCAAACTTATTGAAGGCGATGACTACAGTCTGACCAAAGCTCTGCAGGTTCTTCACATGCTTGTCGAGGTTCCAGTAACCAGCCTCCATGCCAGCTACGTTTGGCTTCTTGATGTCTTCCTGAGCTACGCCACCATGCATCTTCAAAGCCTGGAGAGTAACGACGAGAACAGTAAGGTCTGGCTGCAAACCAGTCTTGCGGCACTTGATGTTGTAGAACTTCTCTGCGCCGAGATCAGCACCGAATCCAGCCTCTGTGATGGCATAGTCGCCATATTCGAGAGCTGCTGCTGTAGCCATCACAGAGTTACAGCCATGAGCGATGTTGGCAAAAGGACCGCAGTGAACGAAAGCAGGAGTTCCCTCTGTGGTCTGAACCAGGTTTGGCTTCAGGGCATCGAGGAGGAGGGCAACGATACTGCCACCTACACCCATATCCTTGACGGTGAATGGCTTGTCATCCTCTGTGATACCCAGGAGAATATTGTCGATGCGACGACGGAGGTCGTCAACACTTGTTGCAAAACACATGATAGCCATGATCTCTGAAGCTGGAGTGATGTCGAATCCAGCCTCTGTCTCGATACCGTTCTTGTCACCGATACCGGTAATGATGCGGCGGAGACCACGGTCATTCACATCCATCACGCGGCGCCAGAGAATCTTCTTGAGCTTGAAGCCCTCAGCTTCGTGCTGGAAACGGTAGTTATCGAGCAGGGCGGCAATCATGTTGTTAGCCTCTGTGATAGCGTGGAAGTCGCCAGTGAAGTGAAGATTGATCTTATCCATAGGCAATACCTGGGCATAACCGCCGCCGGCAGCACCACCCTTCATACCGAAGCAAGGTCCGAGAGATGGTTCACGCAAGGCAACGACTGCTTTCTTGCCAATCTTCTGCATACCGAGGGCGAGACCTACAGATACGGTGGTCTTGCCATTGCCTGCCTTGGTAGGGCTGATAGCAGTGACGAGGATGAGATGATGGTTTTTAAACTTGTTGGTGTCGATCTTGTCCGTAGTAATCTTAGCGATGTAACGGCCGTAGTTCTCTACTTGGTCTTCATGGATTCCAAGTTCAGCTGCAACCTCATTGATGGGGCGCAATTTTACTGATTTAGCTATTTCAATATCTGTCAACATAAAAAATGTATTTGTATTTTGCTGCAAAGATACGCAAAAGTATTCACATAATGGCATATCAATGTATAAAAAAACAAAAAGTGAGGGAGAAGGAGTTTATTATATACAAAAAAAGGAGTTTTAATATATACGAATAAAGGAGTTTAATATAAACGAAAAAAGAGGCAGATTCACATCTACCTCTTTTTTGCAATCTAACTAACTTTCTATTCTCCAATAGAAATACTACATTTTAAACTATATGTGTTAATTATCCACAGTCAGCCTGTGGCTGACCAAACCTATGAACTATCTTTTTATTTTCTAACGTAGAGCTTAAAGCCCTTGACGCTGCCCGGTGCCCCCTGCTCGGCACGTGGCAGATACTCGAAGGCTGAAATGGTAACCTCCTTACCCATATCCACGATTCCCAGATGTGGGAAGTTGGCGCCCTTCTCGGTCTGCCAGTAGGTGCTTTCCTGAAGGTCGAACATCTTGTCGAGAGTAGAGTTACCCTTCTCGCTGTCTGCGTAGTAAGCCACCCAGTTGTTGCGGTCGATGCGGTTGCCCTGTGCGTCCTGGAGATAAACCTCGGCGATGGCAATCTGGCTGTCACCACTCTGGCTGCTCTCTGCCTGGATGGCGAAGTAGCGACCGGTTACAGGCTTGTCGAGCTTGATGGTCTGCCAGCCGTTGCCAGCCTTGAACTCGCCTTTCAATACTGGAGTCTCTGAATTGAGATCCATGCGATGACCTGGCTCGTTGTGCTTGTTGCTCTTTTCGAGATTCAGTTTGTCTAGCTCCGGATGATCCTGGCAGAAAGCGGTAGGAGCCACGGTAGAACCTGGCTTTCCTGCTTCACCCTTAGGACCTACAACATCGAGAACAATCACCTCGTTCTTGCCCTTCTTCAACCAGCAGCCTGGAAGATATAAGGTCTGTTGAGGACCAATCTGCCAGAAGCGGCCGAGGGCATGACCGTTTACGTAAACTTGTCCCTTGCCGAATGCCTCCATATTAATAAAGGTGTCGCCCACCTTCTTCAGGTTGAAGTAGCCACGATAGTAACCCGCCTTGGTCTGGAGACCGCGCATCTTGTTGGTTGGCATAGCGAGTGCCTTGACTGCTGTCTGATAATCATCAGCGATGCTGCTGTTGTTCCATCGGGTAGGGGTGAGGGCAAGTTCGCAATCCTCTTTCTGAGTAGTGAGGGTTACGTTGCCGATGATACCCTTGTAGTCTTTGATGGCACGACCGAAGTTGATTCTTCCCATACCTTCTACCACGATGGTGAGCTGTGCCCCCTGTGGCATGGCTGGCAATTCGAGTGATTTCTCATTCTTCACACGGTCAATCTTACCCATATACTTTCCGTTCACATATACCTGAGCAAAGTCGTGGAACTCGCCGGTCAGGGTTGATATGCTTTCGATGGCAGGAACGGTAGTCTCGTAAACCATGGTACCCCATCCCATATCCATATCCTCGAAGCACTGAGGAGCCTGGGTTTCCTTCTCCTTTCCGATACCATAGCTCAATGGCTTGTATTCGGTAAACTTGAACTCTGGCACCTTGATGATCTGCATCGGAGCCTTAGGTACAGCTGGCAACTTCTTGCCGTCGTTGTATTTTGCCATCATCTTCTGCAGTTCGTAGAACTTAGGAGTAGCCAATCCCCATTCGTTGATAGGGGCATCGTAATCGTAGCTGGTTACGTCTGGCTGGAAACCAGGAGAGTTGGCACCTGCCCAATGGCCGAAGCTGGTTCCGCCGTGGGTCATATAGAGAGAGAAGCTGATGCCTTTGCTCAGCATCTCGTCCATTCCTTCTACCATATCCTTGGCAGGACGGGTCTCGTGGCGTGCTCCCCACTTGTCGAACCAGCCGCTCCAGAACTCTGAACACATCTTAGGAGCATTCGGACGAACCTCGCCGAGACGCTTAAACTGCTGGTCGATGTTGGCACCTGTACCGAAGTTCATGGTCCAGGTCAGGTCATCGAGACCATTGTTCAGGAAGTTGGATGACCAGTCGCACTGGAAGAGACTTACCTTATCGAAGCCGCTCTTGCGGACGATGTCGCGGATGGCACTTACGTATGGCTTGTCCTTACCGTAAGAACCATATTCGTTCTCCACCTGAACCATGATGATAGGACCACCATTCTGGATGGTGAGTGGAGCCAACTGCTTGCCCACTTCCTTCTCGAAGATTTCTACTCGCTGCATGAAGTAAGGATCCTGCTCACGCAGACGGATATCCTTCTTCTTGAGGAGCCACCAAGGCAGACCACCCATTTCCCATTCAGCACAAACGTATGGACCTGGGCGAACGATGACATACATGCCGTTCTTCTGAGCGAGGCGGCAGAAAGCAGCCACATCGTTGTTGCCAGTGAAGTCGAATTTGCCTTCCTCCTGCTCATGGATATTCCAGAATACATAGAGGCAGACGGTATTCATGCCAAGAGCCTTGCACATCTTGATGCGATGCTCCCAGTAGGCACGAGGAATACGAGGGTAGTGCAACTCGGCAGCCTTAACCACGAAAGGTTTGCCATTGAGAAGGAATGTCTTGTCGCCGGTAGTGAAGGTGCCACCTTTTTGTGTCGCCATCATCTGAGCCGGTGCCAGTGCCAATAGTGAGGCAAAGGCTAATGTCTTGATTGAAGTTGTTACTGTCATTATACTTATTTTTTTAGTATTCTTGATAAAACATTTGCAAAGATAACGGAAAATCTCCTTTATGAAGGATAAAAATCGTTCAATAAAGGGGATTTTTCGTTAAAAAGGGACTATTTCAATCATTTTTGCATAAAAGTCGTAATGCTTCGTGGAGCCAATTGGGTGGTTCCATCGCAACTTCCAATAGGCGCTAAACTCTCGGAAGAGATGTCACTGGTACGATACATCTGCCAGCTTTTCTGCTCATGATTATCGAGTTGAAAGTTGACAGGCTTCACATCCTCAGAATAGTTGATTGCCACAATCACCCATTTGCCGTCGGCATTCTGATAGGCAGAACACATTACACCGTAAGGGTCGTTGTAGCCTTCCTCTATCTGCTTTCCATCGGCAGAAGTGGTAGCGATATCGTAGCGCTGGGCACCAGGACGGATAAAGCGGGAATAGTTGCCGAGTGCCCACATCAACTTGGAATCTACTGCCCAGCCGCTCTTCCATCCATCCTTGCTGTAGATGCGGATGAGTCCATCGCGGTAGTCACCGCCTGCAGAACGCCACCAGCTCCAGCTCTCGGCATTGGCATATACCAGGTCATGATGGATGACACGAGCCACATAGAGGGCTGTCTTCATCGAGAAGTCGTAAGGAGTTCCGCCGCCAATCTCCTCATCGTTGCCCATGATGCAGAGTTCTGTTTGCCAGAACTTGATGTTCTTCTGCTTACACGCTTCCCTAATCTTCATTCTGATTTCTCTCATGTATGGGATAGGGGTATTGGTCCAGTAGCTGTGAGCACCGATGAGAGGGAGGAGTCGCTTCACGTTGCCCAGGTAGGTCTGCGTACTGTCTTTGGTGAAGAAGGAGTTGATTTCGTAGCCTCGCTGCCAGTCGGCCATGTGGGTGCCAAGCATGCAGCGATAGTCGCTCGACTCATTGATGAGAATATCGGTGTTGAGCTTGTTTTTTACCAATGCTTTGCTTACCTCCTTTGCCACCTTGGCAAACTCGCGGTTGGTGGCTGGGGTTCCTTCCTGTTTCGGTCCTGTCCAGTTCCAATGTCCATCCGGCTCGTTGATAGGGCTGATGTAGTTGAAGTGGATGCCATCGTGCTCTTCGATGCCTTTGAGAGATGTGGCGATGAACTTTCCGAATTTGCCGTAGCAATCATCCTTCAGATTGATGGTGCCGCCGCGCCCTGTGTTGGTTGCGAGTCCGTTCTTGGTATAGAACACGGGTGCTGAGTTGCAGAAGGCGAGGAAATAAGGCACACCTCTCTGCTTGGCGAGCTTGAGAAACTTGCGCTGTCCAGCCTGTTTGCTCCAGTCGTAGGTGCCGTCAGCATTGAGAAAGCATTGGGTTCTTGTGCCCGGCTGAATCTGCGAAGCCTCTCCCTGTTCCTCGCTTCCGGCTCCCAGATTGAATCGCCAGATAGACAAGCCGATGCCTTTAGGTTTGCCTAAGGCATCATTCTCGGTAGAGAAGAGCCAGTCTGCAATCTGCTCCTGCTGTTTCTCTGACCATAGACCGAGAAACTGCATACTCCAGGCATCGCTGGCACCGAAGTGCTGGATGTGCTGTTCCGGGCTTTGGGTAAGGATGGTATAACGGGTTGTTCCTTCCTGTGCTGCCTGCATGTTGATGCTGGCGATGAGCAATGCAGATAAAGCACCGTATTTCATATAATTATGTGCCATAATAGAATTTTTTGTTTGATGAGTTGTTCAAAAGGCAGATGGATGCCCTTGCTGTTATTTTATCACGAATTTCTTTCCGTTTTGGATATAGATACCCTTGGCGAGTCCTTCTGTAGAATCTGCATGTTTGCGAACCAATTTGCCCTCGATGCTGTAGATGTTATTGCTACCGGCCTTATCTGCCTTGATATGGCTAATGCCAGTATTGATGGCATCTTCGAAATCAATCACGATGGTTACAACGCTCTTGGTTGGGATGGCAATCAGCTTATCCAGACTGAAACTGCTCTTGATGTGCTTCAGTTTTTCTTTCGCAGATGTGCGGTAAACGTTGATATCCTTGGCTACCTTCTGTCCCTCAATGTTGATGCGTACACTGTTTTGTGATGCCATCATGTTTACATATACCAAAACGATTCGTTTGCCATCTGGAGAAAGATAGGCAGATCCCAGAAGCTTATTGAGATCTTCTTCCTTATTGGTGATATGGTCGATACGCTTGTAACCAGGGCGGATGAAACGGCTGTAGTTGCCGAGTACCCAGAGGTTACTGTTGTCGGTGATGGTACCGCCGTTCTGGATATCACCATAGCTCTCGTTGTTGTTATCGCCCTGGGCATTCATTCGCAAGAGATAGAAGCGGTTCTTCTGTCCCCATTTCTCTTGTGCGAAAGAGGTCCAGTAGCTCCATGATGCCATATTGCCGTAGGTGAGATCACAGTGGATAAGCTTACCCATATAGAGCGAGATGTCCATATAGCTGGCTGCATCGTAACTGGAAGGGAAACCTGCTGAAGTGGATGGCTCCTTATCGAGCATGCTCCATTCGGTTTGATATACATCGAGATTGTATTCCTGAGCCTTGTTCCATACGTTCTGACGGATGTCCTTCAGGTCGGCATTCGTGCCGAAGGTCCAGTAGCTATGACCAGCGATGGCTCTTTTCAGGTTTTTCAAGTCGCCGATGTAGGTGCTGTTGTTGCTGGTATTGAAGAAAGCCTCTATCTGGTTGTTGGCTCTTTTCTCGGTTCCGTCTTGATAGAGTGCCTTCCATTGGCAGGCTTCCGGCAGGAGTATCTGGGCAGAGAGTCCCTGGTCGGTAATGCTTTTGTCTAACTCTCGGGCGAGCTTGGCGATGCACTCGTTGGTCCATGGTGAACCTTCCTGACCTTCTGTCCAATCGTATTGTGGCTCGTTTACCGGATCAATGAGGGTTATGTTGTAGCCTTCGTCGGTGAAGTGCTTGGTTGTGGTCGTGAGGAATTTGGCAAAGTCGGCATAGTGATTGTCTGCGAGATTGCTTCCGCTCACACCCTTGTTGGCGCATGCCTTGCCGTTTTTGGTATACTGTACTGGGGCTGAATTGGAGAAGAGCAGAAAATGATCTACTCCATATTTCTTGGCTTGCTGCATGAAGTATTGTTGACCTGCCGACTTGGTCCAGTCGTAGTTGCCATTGGCATCCAGATAGCAGTAGCCGCGTCGGGTGATGTCTTCGATGCCACTTTGGCTGCCTTGTTCTGCTGAACCGGCACCCAGGTTTACGCGCCACATCGAGAGACCGATGCCTTCTGGGTTACCGTCGGCATCCATTTCCTGGCTGAAGAGCCATTTCGCCGATTTCTCTTTTTCTGCATCACTGAAATATTTGCCCACAAAATCGGCTGTCCAACAGTCGCTTGATCCGAAGTCTGCTATGGTCTGATAGCAGATGTTGGGATTTACGGTGACCGTATATGATGATTGCGCATATAAGTTGGCAGTCATCATCAAGGCAGCTGTGAGGCTGAAGATGGATGTTTTTTTCATTTGCTGAGGCTTTATATATAATAAGGTGTATGGATAGCAATATTTTTATGAAAGAAAAGGGGCAGGACAAGAGATTTGTCCTGCCCCCTTTGATATTTTAGTTGTAACCTTCGTTCTGCTTGATGGTTCCGTTACTCATGGTAATTTCTGAGTTAGGGATGGCGAAGAGAAGGTCACGAGGTGCCTGGAAGTTGATACCCTCGTTGCTGTTCTCCTGCTGGTTGGTGGTCTCGTATGGGTCGGTAGATTCCTCCATGTTGTACTTCACGAAAGTACCGTTAGGACCGAATACGTGTTCCATCATTGTCTTTCCATCATCCATCTTCCAGCGGCGCAGGTCGTCGAGGCGGGTTCCCTCAAGTGCCAGCTCCAGACGGCGCTCGGTGCGGATAGCATCACGAAGGGCTGTGCCTGTGGCGGTAACTTCTGGAAGTTGAACACGCTGGCGTACCTTGTTGAGTGCCCACTGTGCCTCACTGTCGTGATTGAGAGCATTCTCTGTCTCTGCATACATCAGCAATACCTCTGCATAGCGGAGCAAGCGGATGTTCATTGGATTGTGAGGTGCATCGTATGGACTAGGACGTCTATTCACTGGGATGAAGAGCTTCATGTTGCAACGGCCAGACTTATGCTTGCTGGCTGAAATCACGTATGGGTTGTCTTCATTCCAGGTTGGGTCGCCAGGAACATCTGTCTGTCCATCGTGAAGGATTGTATAGCGAAGTCGAATCTCATCTCCTGCATCCTCGAAAGCCTTTTCCAGGTTGCTGGTAGGAAGCCCCCATGACCAACCTGCGTCGTCACGTGAACCAACCAAGACTGAGTAGCGCTCACCCAGAGAATACTGTGTATCATCGCTGGTCTGAATCTCGAAGAGACTCTCCTTGCCATTGTTGTAGTCGATGTTCCAAACCTGGCTGAAGTCATCCATCAGTTCATATTCCGGTGTTCCGCTGGCATGAGAGCCACGGCAGGTGAGTTCCTGCAGGATAGGCTCAGCTTCAGCATACTTACCCTGGTAGAGATATGCCTTTGCCAACATACCCTTGGCAGCACCGCTGGTAGCACGACCGATGTCGTTGGCAGATAACTCTGCCTTCTTTGGAAGATCGGCGAGGGCATCCTTGAAGTCCTGCTCAATCTGAGCGTAGGTTTCTGCTGTGGTAGCTCGGGTGATACCCTGAACCTCAGAAGGCATCTTGAGTGACATTACCAATGGTACACCGCCAAAGTTCTTCACCAGTTCGAAGTAGTAGAAACCGCGGAGGAACTTAGCCTCGGCAATCAGGCGCTTCTGATACTTCTCGTCGTTGAATTTCAGTTGTGCAATCTTTTCGATGGCGATGTTGCACTGGGTGATACCCTTGTAGCGATATTGCCAGAAGTTCTGTACGGCATTACCCAAGTCGATGGTGTTGCCGGTAAACATGGCTGCTACTCTATATTCACCCGGGTCCTGTGTGGTGTTACCCATCCAGCAATCATCGGTGGTAATGTTGCAGAGGTTGTAGAATTTGTAAATCTGCCACCAGTCATCACATGCGATGAAGTTGTAGCAACCGGTAATCTGCTTTTCGCATTCTTCCTCGGTGGTGAAGTAGTTCTCCATATCCTGCTGACCGCGGATAGGCTCCTCAAGGAAGTCGGAGCAAGATGTCAAGCCCATGGTCAGGGCAGAAGCCAAGGTCAAACCTATGATATATCTTTTCATAATCTTGTTTCTTATTTTAATGATTACATATATTATAATAATGTATATTCCCTGCGATTAGAAGCTCATGTTCAAACCGAAGAGGAAGGTACGTGGGTTAGGATAACCTGTGTAGTCGATACCAGCCTCTGTTACACTCTTACCCATTGATGCTGCTTCTGGATCTGCACCAGAGTAGTTGGTGATGGTAAAGAGGTTCTGAGCTGAGAATGACAAACGCAAGTTCAGCTTGTTGTTGAACCACTGCTTAGGCAATGTGTAGCCAATCTGGAGCAACTTGCAGCGGAAGTAAGAACCATCCTCTACGAAGAAGTCGCTTACTCGCTTGTAGTTCATGTTGGAATCATTGACAGAGAGGCGAGGGAATTCTGCATCAGTGTTGTCGGTTCTCCAGGTCTTGTCGTAAGTGCCGGCATATACATTCAGACCGTCGGTTCCTGCATAACGACCGATGTTCTGATTGAAGATGTCGTTGCCGAAGGTTCCGTAGAAGTTGGCTACGAGATCGAAGCCCTTGTATGCCGCATTCAGGTTCAAACCTACCATGAGGTCTGGGAATGGATTACCGATATGAGTCTTGTCGTTGCTGTCGATGACACCATCATTATTCAGATCCACGAAGCGGAGGTCTCCTGGTTTGGCATTTGGCTGCAATGACTCGCCATGCTCGTTGGTGTATGACTTCACCTCTGTCTCGTTCTGGAAGATACCTGCTGTCTTGTAACCCCAGAACTGGCTGAGAGATTCACCCTCGGCATTGCGAACGATGTAGTCGCCGCTGAATCCACCTGTCCAGATGTAATCGCCATTCAATTTCACTGCCTTGTTCTTTACCTGAGAAAGGTTCAGACCTATGCCGTAGGTGAAGTCTTGGATCTGGTCGTTCCAGTTGATACCAAGTTCCCAACCAGATGCCTTCATTTTACCTACGTTCTCCCACATCTGTCCGTTCCACATTGGGTAACCGAGGATGAGGAGGTTGTCTTTCTTCATCAGCATATCGTGAGATGTCTTCTCGAAGTAATCTGCTGTTACCTTCAGGCGGCTCTGGAGAAGAGCGAGGTCAAGACCTACGTTCCAGTCTTCCACGGTTTCCCACTTCAGGTTAGTGTTTCCGATACCGCTCACGGTAGAACCGATGATGCGGTTTGGAGTTCCACCGAATACATAGGTTGTTGTACCGATAGAGCTGAGATATGCCGAGTTGTCAATGTTCTGGTTACCAACCTTACCCCAACCAGCACGGATCTTGATGTCATCAAACACCTTCTGGTTCTTCATGAACTCCTCGCCGGTAAGGCGATAAGCTCCAGATACAGATGGGAAGGTAGCCCACTTGTTGTCCTTGGAGAACTTGGAAGAACCATCCACACGGATAGATGCTGTGAGGTAGTACTTCTCTGCATAGTTGTACATCACACGTCCCAGGTAAGATACCAGCGAAGTGAAGCTGTCGGTACCCGTAGCTGCTGGGTTCTTGGTTCCTGAGCTAGGGTAGCGCAGAGACTCATCATTATTTGGAATATTCTCTGAGTAAGCATTAGCCCAGTAGTCCTGGAAGCGCTCCATAGTGTAACCGCCCATCAAGTTGATGTTGTGTTTCTTGTTGAGGGTTGTCATGTAGTTCACGGTGTTGGTCCAGTTCCAGTCCACCCAGTTCTCCATCTTTCTGGTAGCGTTGTTGTTCTGGTTCTGCTCCAAGTTGTCGATGAAGAAGTTTACGTTGAACGAATCAGTTCTGCGGAAGCGGGCGTTCAAGCCGAATGCAGATTTGATGGTTAGTCCCTTGATAGGGGTGAGACTTACGTATGGAGTTGCGAGCAATCCATATTCGCTGGCACCAGAGTCCATACGAGCCATTGATGCTACAGGGTTGTACTCCTGGTTGTTGTGAGAACGCTCATAGTTGCTGTATGGATTGCTGGTCCATTCACTCTCTGCACGCATTACTGGAGTTGTTGGATCCATCGCCATGATGGCACTCATCAGATTTGGTGTGTCATCCCACTGCTCGTAGCGAGGAGTGAAGTCAACACCTGCCTTGACAATCTTATTGAAATTGTATTCGGTAGAGAAGCGTGCAGAGAGTTTCTGCCACTGACCTACCTTGTACTGAGAGTCCTGCTTGTAGTAACCGATACTTCCTGAGTAGATCATCTTGTCGTTACCGCCAGAGAATGAAAGGTCGTAGTTCTGCTGTACGGCTACATCGTTGATGCATTCTTTCCACCAATCGGTATAGGTATCTGCACTTCCCTTGAAAGGAGAAACGTTGCCATCGTTGGTATAACGAGTATCAAACACTTTCTTGTATTCCTGAGAGTCTGCCATATTCTGCTTCTTCAATGTTTGGAGACCTACGGTGGCTGTTACATTGAATTTGGCATCTCCCTTCTTACCTTTCTTGGTGGTGATCAAAATCACACCATTCGAAGCACGGGTACCATAGATAGCTGATGCAGAGGCATCCTTCAATACCTGCATGCTCTCGATGTCGTTCTGGTTGAGGAAGTTGATGTTGGTACCTACAGGCATACCATCTACAACGTAGAGAGGATCAGAACCATTCACGGTAGTGACACCACGGATGATGACACGAGGAGAAGCACCAGGACCACCGGCGCCACTGATCTGTACACCGTTCACCTGACCCTGGAGGGCGTTCATCACGTTACCGGTAGAGAGCTTTTCCAGCTTATCACCCTTGATGGCTGAGATAGAACTGGTGAGGTCGCCCTTCTTTACCTGACCGTAACCGATGACAACCACCTCGTTCAAGTCGTTGGCATCGTCCTTCAGTACAAAGTTGATCTGTGAACGGTTGCCAACCTTTTCTTCCTGGTTTGCCATACCTACGTATGAGATAACGAGGGTAGCGTTCTTGTCGGCATCGATGGTATAATGACCATCCAGGTCGGTAACAGCACCTTTGTTGCTACCTTTCACCTTGATGTATGCTCCAATAACTGGTTCGTTGTTGCTGTCCACGACATTACCCGTCACTTTCACGCTCTGAGCGTTCATATTGAGGGCAAAACTGGTTGCCATGGCTGCTATGATATATTTCTTGTTCATATTACTATGTTTCTAATATTCTAGATGACTGTTCTTTCACACGTGTTATACTATTTGATAGGGATGATGCGAGAACGCAAGAGAGCGTAGTCGAACTCGAAGAGATACTTTCCTGTAGCAGGAACCTTTACCTTCTTCATGTTGTCACCGCCGTTGAGCTTGTTGGTCTCGTTCTCATCCGAACCGTCGAAGCGCCAGAATGGTTCTGGCCACCAACCCCACCAGTGAGTCTGGCTGATGGTGAATTCAACTTCGTCACCTGCCTTGAGGTTCATTTCGCGATAGAGGCGATATGGGTTGTTCTCGTCTTGATTCAGGATAAATGCACCTGCGTTCTGATTGGTTGTCCATTCGCCGGCTCCCTCTGGCAAGTAACCCTTACCTGCCAGGCAAATCTGTGCAGGCTGTGCGCCAGAACCGTCGTTGAAGTCAATCGTGGTAGAACCGTTGAGGGTCATCTTCTTAGTTGTAGGGGTATATTCCTCTACCTTGTATTCACCTGTGATGATGTTGAAGTTGATTTCGTAGTAACCCACCTTTTCCAAGATGATAGGCTTTGCATCGTTAGCCTTGCGGGTGAGCAAACCTGTCTTCTCGTCAACACCGAAGCAGAGAGGAACGAAATCGGTCTTCTGTGGAATGAAGCGTATGCCTGTGCCTGGCTTCTGGTTGTAGTAGCGGGCACGATACTGGAATTCGCCTACGTGATCAACCAGCATTGGTACACCATAAACATCGCTTGTCAGTTCTGCTGCTGAGTTGACATCTGCAAGATACATCTTCTCAAAGTCAACCAAGTCGCTGACGATGATGGTGCTCTTCTGCTCGGTCATGTTGTCCATACTGTCATACACCTTGATGCTCATCTCGTAATCGGCATCTTCTGATGGGAATGTATATTCCTCGCTGTATTCGTACTCGGTACCGGAGAGTGTTACCTCGTCGTGCTTGTTGATGCCAGGAATATCAATGACCAACTTCTTCAACGACTTGTTGTCGGATACGGCAACATTGAGCAGGAATGTTGGGTCTTCCTTCATCACGTTCACCTTATTAGATGGTGCTACTGTGAATACCGGGAAGGTAAAGTCGCCGTCACCCTTGATGGTGATGTTGGCTGTTGATACTTTTCCCACCACGTCTTCAACGGTCACTTCCAATGGGAAGCTGGAGTTGTCGGTCCAGTCGTCTGCTGGAGTATAAGCATAGTCGAGATTATACTCATGGAGCAGGGAATCTTTGTAGATGTCGAGCAGGTTGATGGTCTTGTCGAGGAGCATTCCCTCGTTCTTGAGTCGGATAGACTTGATACCGTCGGCATCGCTAATCTTACCTGTGATGTTGAAGGTACGTCCTGGTTCGGCATGAATCAGGTCTGATGTTAATGAAATCGTTGGATTCTGACCATCCACTGTAGGATAATCATCATCGCTACTGCATGCCTGGAATGTGAATCCACCCAAAGCAATTGCAGCCCATAAAAGGGCATTCTTTAGATTAAATGGTTGATGTGCCATAAGACATTCTTTTTAGTTCTTTATATTGTTTTGTTTATTATGCGTTAGTTGAGTAACTTTGCGTTAGTTGAACAACTTTCGTGTTGTTTATTCGGTTGCAAATGTACGGCGATTATTGAGAATCGATGGAGAGAAATCATTCAAATGGGGGTATAAATCGTGCAGTGAAGGATTTGTGCCTCTGTTTTTCTCTTTTTTTGCTTGTTTTTGCCCGATTTTTGGCGTTTTTTTGTTAATTTTGCAGCAAATTGAAAATTAAAAACCATATACCTTCGATGAATATGATAGAAATAAAAAAGACACTTTGGGTGGTCTTCATCTGTTTGATGGGGCATATTGTTGCCTTGGCTCAGAAGTATCAAGTCAGACCATTGGATTTGGAGCAGGGCTTATCGTGCAATTATGTTGTAAGCATAGCGCAAGATAAATATGGCTTTCTTTGGTTTGCTACCGAAGAAGGATTGAATCGGTTTGATGGTAATAGCTTCTTTACTTATTACAAGCAAAGAGACAGACAGGGCATCTCTAGCAGTGAATTGAACTGTGTGATTGATGATGCCAAGGAACCTGTAGTCTGGATTGGAACCAAGAATGATGGTCTCAATTCCTTTAACTATCAAACAGAAGAATGGCATAGCTATAAGCATGACGGCAAGAATCCTTCCAGCATCGCAACGAATGATATTACGCATATCACACCCTCTGCCAATGGTAAACTCTGGATTACCACCTATTGGAAAGGTGTAGAACTGTTTGATCCCGAAACCGGCAGGTTTGTGCATTTTGATAAAGATAGAGTGCAAGGTTTGCCTGATAATCAATTGTGGTGTGTGCTCGATTTGGGAAATGGCAATCTTTTGGTGGGACATGTCAAGAGTGGATTATCCATCATAGATACCCAACATTTAACTGCCCGGAATTTTAAGCACAACGCCAAAGACATCTACTCTATTTCGGGTAATGAGGTGATTTGTCTGTATCGCGACAAAAAAGGAACGATATGGATCGGTACTAATGTGGGTATAGATATCTACGACCCACTTAGCCAGCGATTTCTGCATGTGGCGGATCAAACCATCAAGAATCATCGTATTTTTGATTTCTGTGAATTGCCGAATGGTAATATGCTTGTAGCAACCGAGCAGATGGGTATAGCTGTATTGGATGTTGCCAACAAATCATTTACTGCAAGTACTCAGATTCCATGTTCTTTCATCAGCGAGGGGTTGGAAGAATTTAATCTTACGGGTAATAGTGTGCGAAGCCTATTGCTAGATAAATATAATAATGTATGGGCAGGATTTTATGGTAGCGGCATCAATTTCCTGACTCAATCTGTTGCGCCATTCAGTACCATTCGGGCTGGTGTTCCTGATCAGCTGGAACGACTCACGGAGAAATCTGTGATGGGATTGGTTTTCGATAAGAAAGGGCAGCTATGGGTAGGTACTGATGGTAAAGGACTGAATGTCTTCTCGCCAGAAAGAAAACGATTGGCAACCTATGAACATGAAGGTGGCAGTATCGTGGCAGCTGCAACTCGAGATAGTTATGGTAATTTGTGGTTTGGAACATTCTATCAGGGTGCTACCGTAAAGATGGCAGGTGGAGGATTCCGCAAGGTTTTGCCAAATGCGCATGAAGATGTCAGATGTTTCTACGAAGATGACAAGCAGCAGATGTGGATAGGTACTGCTCATGGCATCTATGTGGTTGATATCAAGCGGATGAAGGTGGTAAATAGTTATCATCTTGGCAATGATATGGTACGTGCCATCTGTATGGATGCCCAGCATAGAGTCTGGGTGGGTTATTTCGGCATTGGCATTGAGGTGTATTCGCCTCAAATGAAACGGATTAAGTCGTTTAATTCAACTAAGGGTGAAAAGGAATATATTCCTTCCAATGCGGTGAATCATCTGATGCGCGATTCCCAAGGTCGTATTTGGGCAGCTACTAACGAGGGAGCCGTCTGCTTTGATGTAAAGCATCAGGATAGACACGTGATTTATGACCAGAGACAGGGAATGAGCAATATTCATGTGCGTGCCATTATAGAAGATGAGATGCACAACATCTGGATGAGCACCAATCGTGGTATCAGTTGCTTAAAGGCAGGACAAGTTGGTAGGTTTATCAATTTTAATGAGAAAGATAATGTTGTTAAGGCTAATTTCAACGATGGCAGTGTGGCTCGTTCCGAGCAGGGGATTATTTATTTTGGTTCGGCTCAGGGATTATGCTGTTTCCTGCCAAGAAAAGTCTTGTCTGTCAACCGAGCACCTAAAACGATTATAACTTCGTTGCGTCTGATTCGTGGAATTGAGCAGACTGATAGCGTCATCAATCTTGCCTTGCGCAACCACATCTCGTTGGCGTATGATGAAAATTCCTTTGCGGTAAATTTTACCGTGCAGAACTTTGCCCTGGAGAACTATGTGGAGTATAGCTACATGCTCTCTGATTTGCAGAATGATTGGATTATTGCTCAGTATGGAACGATTACTTTACGCGATATTCCACCTGGAACCTATCAGTTGCAGGTACGAGCTCGCTTGCATAACCAGCCATGGTCTTCTGAAATAGCTGAGTTTACCATCACCATTCGGCCTCCGTTCTGGCTTTCATGGTGGGCTAAGTTGTGCTATACCTTATTCGTTTTGGCGATTGTGTATCTGGCTTTGAGAATATATCAGCGTCATCTCCGCTTGAAATTCGAGTTGAAAGCAGAAAAGGTAAACCATGAGAAGGAACAGAAACTCAACGAGGAGCGCCTGCGCTTCTTTACTAATATCACTCATGAACTCCGCACTCCGCTTACGCTGATTCTCGGTCCGCTCGACGACATCTCGCATTCGTCGGATATTACGAAGGCTGTGAAGCATAAGCTGGCGGTGATACATCAGAGTGCGGTGAGATTGAACGAATTGATAACGCAGATATTGGAATTCAGAAAGACGGAGACCGACAACCGTCAGCTTCGTGTAGTGAAGGCAAACGTGGTGGATGCCGTGCATGAGGTTTCTTTGAAGTACGAGGAATTGGCACAGAAGCCTGACGTAGCCATCAAGTTTGTGGCTCCAGAGAATCCTATCATGATGTATATCGACAAGGAGATCATCGCCATTATCTTGGATAATCTGGTATCGAATGCCATCAAATATACCGATCAGGGGAATATTGATATCAGTGTGGAGCGTCGTCGCAGCGGGGAACGTCATCTGGTGGATATCACGGTGAGTGATACGGGTCATGGCATCTCTGCAAAGGCATTGCCGCATATCTTCGATCGCTATTATCAGGAGAATGGAACCCATCAGGCTTCCGGCACAGGCATCGGTCTCTCGCTGGTCAAGAATTTGGTGACCCTGCATCATGGTGAGGTGAAGGCAGAAAGCAATCTGGAGCAGGGTACCAGTTTCATCGTTACTCTGGATGAGAATGATATTTATCCCGATGCCTTGCGAGGTGATGAGAATGCTTCAGCTACAATGCAGGGTAATGATGCTGCATCTGATGTCCTCAATTCGGAGGAAGCCGTGCTCTGTGTGGAGAAAGGCAAGCCGTCGCTCCTCGTGGTAGAGGACAATAGGGAGATTCTCGACTATGTGGCAGAATCGTTTATTGATGAGTTTGATGTGTTGAAGGCTGGTGATGGTCGTGAAGGATTGGCATTGGCATTGGATAAGGTGCCAGACGTGATCATTTCGGATGTCATGATGCCGAATATGGATGGCAATGCCATGTGCAGGGCCTTGAAGAAAGATGTGCGTACCAGTCATATTCCAATCATTCTTCTTACGGCGAAGGATTCTTTTGAAGCCAAGGAGAAGGGCTATGATTCGGGAGCCGAATCGTATATCACCAAACCTTTCACGCATTCGCTCTTGCGTAGCCGAATCCTTAACCTCTTGCAGCAGCGCCGACGTGACAAGATGCTGATACAGGAATCGAAGGAAACCAATTTGGCACAGAAGAAAGAGCAGTTGAGGGAATCGCTCAATAAGGTAGATCAGGAATTCTTTGACAAGTTGAATAAGCTGATCGAAGAGAATATCAGTGGTGATGTGGATGTTAACTTGATAGCCAGTAACTTGGCGGTAAGTACAAGTACGCTCTATCGAAAGATGAAGGCGCTCACGGGTATATCTACCAACGAATATATCCGCAAGTATAAGATGCAGTATGCCGAGCATTTGCTTCTGGAGGGCAAGTATAGCATCAGTGAAATCTCATTTATGGTAGGTATGAATAGCGTGGCTTATTTCCGCCGGTGTTTTAAGGCTGAATATGGGGAGATACCTTCTGAATATCTCAAGAAATTGCAGAAAATGTAATATGGGTGTGGCACAAACATTATGATTTGCGCTGGTGGGATACCCAATAATAGGGATTTTAAGAGAAAGAGAAGAAAATCTTTTGGTTTTCTTCTCTTTTCTCATTTTATTATCGTATCTTTGCACTCGAAATTAAATTCAAAGAGAATGATCAAGTCAATAACGATAAATATAGGCTATCAGGCCAAGCAAGATAATGCTGGTGGGAATGGACTCATCGGTAACAGCAACGTACAGACACCTTGCGGACAAGGTGTATAAAAACCCGGGCACAAACGTGTTCGGGCTTTTTTTATCCCCACTATATATAATAAGGTGGAAATTGACTGGTTTAAAAGAATGACAGTGTGTACAATTATATATATTTATTAACTTATAAAATAAAGGATAAACGAAAATGATGAAAACAGAATGGAGAGGTTTCAAGGGAAACCAGTGGCAGAGTGAAGTGAATCTTCGTGACTTCGTTCAGAACAACTACACTAGCTACGACGGCGATGAGTCGTTCCTGGCAGAACCTACTCAGGCTACCAACACCCTTTGGGGTATGTTGAAGGAACTCCAGAAAGAGGAGCGTGCCAAGGGTGGTGTGCTTGATATGGAGACCGAGGTGGTTTCTGGATTGACAGCTTACGGTGCTGCCTATATTGGCGAGGGTACTAAGGAGTTGGAGAAGGTAGTTGGTCTGCAGACCGATAAGCCTTTGAAGCGTGCCTTCATGCCTTACGGTGGTATCAAGATGGCAGAGCAGGCTTGTACTACATACGGCTACCAGCCATCAGAGAAGTTGCACGAGATTTTCCACAAGTATTGCAAAACTCATAATGACGGCGTGTTTGATGCTTATACCCCTGAGATGAAACTCGTGCGCCATAACCACATCCTCACTGGTCTGCCTGATACATACGGTCGTGGCCGTATCGTAGGTGACTACCGTCGTGTGGCTCTTTATGGTATCGATTTCCTCATCAAGGAGAAGCAGAACGACCTCGCTAACATGGGTGACCGTGAGATGATCGACGAGGTAATCCGTCTTCGTGAGGAGGTTTCTATGCAGATCAAGGCGCTCAAGGGCTTGAAGGAGATGGCTCAGTTGTATGGCTACGATATCAGCCAGCCTGCTAAGAATGCTCGTGAGGCTGTACAGTGGTTGTACTTCGGTTACCTCGGAGCTGTGAAGACTCAGAATGGTGCTGCGATGTCTGTAGGTCGTATCTCTACCTTCCTCGATATCTATATCCAGCGCGACTTGAACGAGGGTACTCTTACCGAGGATGAGGCTCAGGAGCTTATCGACCACTTGGTTATGAAGTTCCGTATGGTTAAGTTCGCCCGTATCCCTTCTTACAACGAGCTCTTCACTGGCGACCCAGTTTGGGCTACTCTCGAGGTAGGTGGTATGGGTCAGGATGGCCGCTCAATGGTTACCAAGAACGATTTCCGTTTCCTCCACACATTGGAGAACATGGGTCCTTCACCAGAGCCAAACTTGACAGTACTCTATAGCTCTCGCTTGCCAAAGGCATTCAAGCACTATGCTTCTCTTATCTCAGTAAAGACAAGCTCTATCCAGTATGAGAACGACGATGTAATGCGCCCAGTTTGGGGTGACGACTATAGCATCTGCTGCTGTGTATCAGCTACACAGACTGGTAAGGAGATGCAGTTCTTCGGTGCACGTGCCAACTTGGCTAAGTGCTTGACATACGCTGTTTCTGGCGGTGTTGACTCAAAGACACGCGAGCAGTGCGGTCCTAAGTATCGCGCCGTAGAGGGTGATGTATTGACATACGATGAGTTCATGCCACGTTTTATGGATATGATGGACTGGTTGGCTGGCGTTTATGTGAAGACATTGAACCTCATCCACTACATGCACGACAAGTACTTCTACGAGGCAGCAGAGTTGGCGCTCATCGATACTGATGTTCGTCGTACTTTCGCTACAGGTATTGCTGGTTTCAGCCACGTGGTTGATTCTATCTCAGCTATCAAGTATGCCAAGGTAAACATCGTCCGTGATGAGACCGGTTTCCCTCTCAGCTTCAAGACCGAGGGTGACTTCCCACGTTACGGTAACGATGATGAGCGTGCTGATGAGATTGCAGTATGGTTGCTCAAGACCTTCATGAACATGATCAAGAAGCACCACACATACCGCAATTCTGAGCCAACTACATCTATCCTGACTATCACATCAAATGTAGTATATGGTAAGTTCACCAGCAACATGCCTGATGGTCGTCCAGCCGGTGCTCCTTTGGCTCCAGGTGCTAACCCATCTTACGGTGCAGAGAAGAACGGTCTTTTGGCTTCATTGAACTCAGTAGCTAAGTTGCCATACGAGTATGCCCTTGATGGTATCTCTAATACTCAGACCATCAGTCCAGGTGCTCTCGGTCACAACGACGAGGAGCGTGCCCAGACATTGGTAGGTGTATTGGATGGTTACTTCAACCAGGGTTCTCACCACCTGAACGTGAACGTATTCGGTATCGACAAGCTCAAGGATGCGATGGAGCACCCGGAGAAGGAAGAGTACCAGAACTTCACCATCCGTGTAAGTGGTTACGCAGTTAAGTTCATCGACTTGACACGCGAGCAGCAGCTCGACGTAATCGCTCGTCAGGCTCACGAGAGACTCTAATCAATTAGAAGATAAATATTGCCCGCTAGATTTTCTTTCCGAGGATATTTAGCGGGCATTTTTAGCTTAATTGTTATGCATAAAGGTTTTGTTCACAGTATAGAGAGCTTTGGTTCTGTAGATGGACCAGGCATCCGTTTTCTGATTTTTCTGCAGGGGTGTCCGATGCGCTGTCAGTTCTGCCACAACCCGGATTCGTGGAAGACGGGAGTGGGAGAGGAATGGACAGCTGATGACCTTCTGGACAAGGCAGAGCGATTCAAGAGTTATTGGGGAGACAAGGGCGGTATTACCGTGAGCGGTGGAGAAGCCCTGATGCAGATAGACTTTCTCATCGAACTTTTCGAGAAAGCCCATCAGCGTGGCATCAATACCTGTCTCGATACATCAGCCCAGCCTTTCAGAAGAGATGGAAAGATTTTTGAGAAATTTGAGCGTCTGATGGCTGTTACTGATACGGTTCTTCTGGATATCAAGCATATCAATGATGAAGAGCATCGTAAGTTGACGCTTCATAGCAATAAGAACATACTCGATTGTGCCCGCTATCTTAGCGAGATTCACAAACCGGTATGGATACGTCACGTCCTCATTCCAGGTATTACCGACAAGGATGAATACCTGGAAGAATTGCGCGATTTCCTCTCTACGCTCAGCAATATCCAGCGCATAGATGTATTGCCTTATCATACGATGGGCATCTACAAATATGAGAAGCTGGGAATCCCTTATCCGCTAGATGGCATAGAACCTCCTGGCAGAGAACGTGTGGCTCATGCCGAATCTATATTGCAGAAGGCATTATAGACCCGGCAGAGCGTATTTCTTATGATATGCAGTAGGGGCAATTACATTCCGAAGATTGCCTGATTATCATTATTCTTATTATGCAATGCTACCATAGTTGGGCTTGCCTTGGGGGTAGGCTCAACTATGTTTTCTTTATGGGTTTCTACAGAGCTGACCAGCTGTGCCTTGATGATAGGCTTGCAGATATAGTCGTTCACCCCCATCTCATAGCAGTCGTCGATGTTGTCCTTGTTGTTGAGCAGGGAAACCACAATGATTGCCATCTCCGATTTGTCGTAAGAGGCTCTGACGTACTTGATGACGTCCCAGCCGTTTACCTGGGGCATCATCAGGTCGAGCAGGATGATGTTGGGCTGGAAGCTATCTACCAGTTCGATAGCTTTAGCTCCACCATCCGCTTTCTGAATCTCAACGTCTAAGCCTTTCAGCATATCAGCAACTAATTCAATATTCTCGTGAATATCATCTACTACTAATACTTTACATTTACTATTCATTTCTCGCAACTTATTGCGACAATCCTAAGCCTTTACCTTATGGATTCCGTAGATATCACACACGAAACCCTTATCGGTGAGAATCTTATTCATGTCTAGGTTATTAAATATTTTATGATTGGTACCGATGACTACGATTTCATACTTTTGATCGAGCACGGAAGGGTTGTCGGTAATCTTGATTTCATATTCTTCTTTTACTTCTTCTGTATCCACCAATGGGTCGTAGAGGGTGGTCTTGTATCCCGTGCCAACGAGATTGATGTACAGGTCGGCTACTTTGGTGTTACGGATGTCATCACTGTCTGGCTTGAACGAGAAGCCCAGGATGAGTACGTTGGTCTCTGCCGGAACGAAGTTTCTTACCTCGCTGGCACTCTTGATCTTTCCTGCCATCCATATTGCCATCTGCTCATTCACCTCGCGAGCCGTAGAGAGGAGGGATGGAACCACATCCACCTCCTGTGCCTTGTTGATGAGATAGTAGGGATCCACAGCGATGCAGTGACCGCCCACCAGTCCTGGGGTAGCAGGCACGAAGTTCCATTTGGTACTTGCGGCAGCCGTAACGTCCTGGATGCTGATGCCCATCTTGTCGTATATCTTCTGCATTTCATTGAAGAAGGCAATCTGAACGTCGCGCTGGCAGTTTTCCATCAGCTTGCTAGCCTCTGCCACCTTGATGCTCTTTGCCTTGAAGGTTCCGTGGGTCAGCACAGATGAGTAGAGCGAATCGATGATCTCGGCAGCTTCGGGGGTAGAACCGCTGGTTACCTTCACGATATTCTCGATGGTGTGTACGGTATCGCCCGGATTGATGCGTTCCGGAGAGAAGCCTACATAGAAATCCTGGTTGAGCTTCAAGCCGGATGTTGCCTCCAGCAGTGGAGCGCATACTTCCTTGGTGAGCCCGGGATATACAGTCGATTCATATACCACGATATCGCCTTCTTTCAGAATGGCACCTACGGAGCGGGTGGCACATCTTACGCAGCTGATGTCTGGCTTGTTCGACTTGTTGACAGGTGTAGGAACCGCAATGATATACACATTGCACTTCCTGAGCATTTCTATGTCGCTAGTCAGTTTTAGTCCCTGAGCCAAGGCCTTCGATAGCATTTTGTTCTGATTAATCTGCGTTTGGACAAGTCTGTTTACCTTTTTCGCATTGTTATCATAACCCCATGTATCGTATTTCTTTGAGAATAAGCATGCTAGGGGGGTACCTACGTAGCCCAGTCCTATCACTCCAACCTTAAACTCGTAAGGTTTGTTTGTCATATATCTATATTGTTTTAATTATTATTATTACTACTATTTTCTGGTTTACTTTTTACCTTAGATTCCTTCCAGCTGTGCGTAGCGCGATGTCTTCTTCGGGTTCCACTCATCCTTGTAAGAGGTGCGGAAGAACAGTTCCTGAAGATGCGCCTCCAGTCGGGCAAAGCGCAGGAAGTAGCCTGTGTATGGCGACATGAGTGGCATAAACCGATAGAGGAACCAGGCGGTTTTCTTTCTTTCCGTTACCAGCAGCACCAGGATGAATGCCAGCTGCGACAGGCATACACGGATGAAGTAGCCCAAGAGCAGCACATCCACGATGTGGGTGTTGAAGGTGATGGCAAGCTGAATCATATATCCCAGCCACAGGAAGTTGAATACGCAGTCGAACACCACGCTTTCCATATTCGACAACCAGTTGAGGATGCTCCAGTTCTTGGAAGGCAGCAGGATGTCGAGGTGCTTGCGCAGGCGGAATCTCACGAGTGATCTCGACCATCTGATGCGCTGACGGTACAGTTTGTACCATTTGGTTGGCACATTGGTCATGCAGATGGCATCTTCGGCGAATTTCACCTTGTAGCCTGCCTTGCGGATCTTCTGCGTGATATCACCGTCGAGTCCCGGACCGATGTCCCAGAATCCCACTTCCTTCAGTGTCTTGCGCTCGAAAGCGCCGAAGGCACCCGAAATGATGTGGTAGATACCCAGGGCACTGGTTACGGAGCGGCCCACCTGTATTCGCTTCAGGTATTCGAAAGCCTGGAGCGATGAACAGATTGTCTCCTTGTAGTTTCTCACCTCGATGCAACCTCCCACGGCTTTCACCTCACTGTCGAGGTAGAAGGGCAGGAGTACATTCTCCAGTGCGTCACGGTCGAGCGATGAGTCGGCGTCGAGACTTATGATGTATTTTCCCCGTGCCATGTTCGCTCCGTAGTTGGTGGCAGCAGCCTTGCCGCCTCGGGTCTCCAATCTCAGATAGTGCGTGATGAGTCCCGCACGGTAGAGGTCGGTGCATATCAGTTTGGTGTCGTCGTTGCTACCGTCATCCACCACGATGATTTCGTAGTGCCGGTAAGTCTGTTCATTCAGCGACTTCACCATCTTATAGATATTCTTGCCTTCGTTCTTACCCGGCACCAGGATGCTGATGAGCGGGTTTTCTCTATAGAGATAGAACCGGGCAAGCTCCTTTTCCTTGTATCTCTTGTTACGGCTCATCAACCGGTTGAAGATCACCAGATACTCCAGCAGGTAGTATCTTGGAACCTCGATGAAGAAGAGGAACCAATAGATGTTGGCAATGCTCGAAAACGAGAGTGTGCCAATCCAGTCCCAGAATCGGTTGATCGTATCTACTATACTAAACATTTCTTCAGTTTCCTTTCTTCTCTTATCTCAGTACGGTGAGTGCCATGATGGCGATGAGGACGAGAATACCGGCGATAGCGACGAGTATTCCTACCAGTTCCTTGTAGAGTTTCACTCTCTTCAGAGCCTTGTCGGTTTCGTCTTCTTCCGGAGCTATGTCGAGTCGCTCTTCCTGCTGCTTCACGGTATCTTCATCTGTTATCGGATTCTCCGAATATCCGCAGTAGTCGTCTGGAGTCAGCTCTATGAGATTCATTTTGTCGAAGAAGTCATCATATTGTCCGCTCATTCCCTTATGTTTGGTATTGAGTACGCAGCAGATCAGCTCATCGGGTTCTATCATGTTGCTTACCTTTCGGATAGCCTTCGACATGTCCTTGCTCAGGTGCTGCTGCGCTTCATTCTCAGACTTCTCGTCATATCCCGTATAGGTAACGTAGAAGATATTGTTATTGTACGATACCTTGTGACTGTGGAAGATGCGGCAGAACTTTGCCTGCATCGATTCCTTGATCTTGACGGTCTCCTGTTGCGGGCTGAGAATCCAGATCTTACCTACGATTACTGATACCTGTTCTTCGCGGTAGGTTTCCAGAAGCTGGCGGCGCAGACGGTTCTGCAGCAGACTATACTCCATATAGTTATCGTAAGTATTGGTCATGTTGCTGAAGAGCATTCCGCTCTGGGTCAACGTACGGATACCTTCTTCTGTAATCTCGTAGTCCTCCACATCACGGGGAACCAGTGCATTGACAGGGAAGGTATTCTCGCAATAGCAGCAGGTTGCTTTGGTGATCGGAGTGGTAAACGAGTTCTCACAGTCGTTGCAGGAATAGATCACTGCTGGTCGGTCGTAGTCCACACCGATGTGTCTCAGTCTCTTGTGGCACTTCGGACAGATGAGCATTCCTCCCACATTGTATGCACTTTCCGGAGCCACGTTGGCACAGGAAAAGTGGTGGATAATGTTCTGGATCTTCAGATTCGAACTTCCGCACTTCGGGCAGCACTCCGTGTATAGCAGGTGACTGTGGTTGCACTTTGGGCAGAGATGCTCCTTGATGAGGTATTTGTGCTTGCGCAGTGCGCCATATTCCTCTAGCGTATCCACGTAGGCGAACATCTCGGCAAGATGAAACTGGCCCATGCTGTGGTAGTGTTCGAAGATAGGATTGATGTATCCCAATGACGATTTCTCCAGAAGCACGTGAGACAGAATTCTCTGGTCTCTGGAGAGCAGAAACCTCAGGATGTTGGAGAAGAGCTCGTTGGGCTGAGTGGGGCGTGCCACCTCCTGCTTGATGCCGTATTTCTCCTTGGCAGCCTTGATCTTGTCAATGATCTCATATACTTTCTCATTGCTCATATCGCTGACAAAAGCATCGATGATGAACTCTGTAATCTGCCCCTTGCCCGATACCGCCGTGTTGACGAATATCGGCTTGTAGCTGCATTTGTACGATAGGATAGGGCTGGCTCCATACAGGATAGCAAGGAACGTTCGCTCACTCTTCGTATTGATATATATGCAATCGAAGTAGTCGGACTGGATATCTGGTGTTGAGTCTATATCAACATAGCTGTCGATGGTGAGCACCATGTCTCCACGTTTGTTTCTTTTTAGTCCAATCATTTCTTCTGGTTCTTTATTTTGGTTTGTCGGTCGAAATCAGCTTCGAACTTCTTACGACATTTTGATTCTTTTCCACTGGGATGGTGTACATCGGCAGTGGTTTCGGATCGAGCATAGCGCTGATCTTGTTGATTCTCACTCTCACTGGCAACTTGTTGCTCATCACCCATGCCGGAACTCTCTGGTTAGGGTTCAGGGTGAAGACGGCAACCACTGCATTGGCATCATGCGAAAAGTTACTCTGCAGATGCTTCGGAATTTCCTCTACTCTCAGACCCGCCATCTGTAGCTTGGCTTTCAGCTCCAGATCCTTGTTGATGATGACGTCTGCATCGTCAGGACTCTCCATATACTTCACCTTGTCGTTGGGCACGTAGATGATTACTCCCAGATGGCATGCAGCGTAGTCGGTATGCTGGATAGTCATGACTTCCTGGCTCTTGAATACCAGCGTCCTGTCGCTTACATTGATCTTGGTGATATAGGCATCGGCTGGAGCGCAGCAGTAGTGTATCAGTCCCTGGCTGTAGATGCTCGTGTTGCTGGAGTAGGGCATATCCGCATTGTTGGTGGCAGCACCTCTTCTAGCCATGAAGTTGTAGGTGGTGTTCTTTGCCCTGGCGTAGATTTCCACCTTGTTTGCCTGCTTCCTGAGTTCTTCTTCCACTTCGGCAATCTCTGCATCCAGGGCATTGCGCTTGGTGTTGTCGGTGAGTCCGTAATAGATATCCGAACTCTCTGAAGCCTTCTGCTTTTTCAGTTCTGCCAGACGGGTACGGAGCACCGGAATTTCTTCCTTTGCCAGCTGTGCCTGTACCTCCATATCGTGCGTTTCCTTTACAGCCGAAGGCAGGATGTTGGGGTCATACTGGTTCACGATGTTTCCCAGCAGCACGTAGGAGTAGAGGGTGTCACCCTTGTGTACCACCTCGCCTATTTCCTTGTTCACCTTCAGAATGTAGATGTCGTCAACTGCCGAAATCGGGTTCTCATCAATGGTGATGTATCCGTCGTAGATGACCCATATCATTCTTGTGATGATATAGTATGCCGCCAGTGCGATGACGAGCAGGAAGATCAGCGCGAAGATAATCTGCTGTCTTGCCAGTCGGTGGCTCTGCGACTTGAGCATGTCTGACATTGCCTGTTCCTGCGGCGTGCTATTAAATTGAAACTCATTCATAGTTCTATTTCCCTGAAAATAGTATTGTTGTCGTAGATGCTGACTGCCTTCTCGATATTGATGATGGCAAGTCCGCGGTTTAACATCAGCTTATACATTCTCTCCATGCTTTCGAGGAATCCCGTATATTCGTCCATTCTCATCAGGTAGTTGTACCCCTGCTTCTGGTTCTTGTAGGCAAATCTTCTCATGTCGATGTATTTGCCGGTCTGTTCTATATGGAACGCCTCGGTGGCGATGGCGTGGTTCAAATTCTCTATTCTCTTCAGCAGGATGCCTACCGACTGCTTGATTTCCTTGACATCGGTGCTTCTGCTGCTTCTGATGATTTCCTTTTCTGTTTCGAGAGCCTTGCGCTTGCGTGGATTCTCGTTGTAGATCGGGATGGTGAATCGCACTCCGATATCACCGTTGTTGCTTATCTTGTTGTTGCTTTGCCAGTAGGATGACCATCTGGCGAAAGGCGTGATTCTTGTTGTCGATAAGTAATTCGCCAACTTGCTGTCGTTGTCGGCAATCTGTTCTTTTACCATCACGATTCTTGCGTCGATGCTTTCCTCGTCGATGTGGTGCCAGAGAGCTGTTGTATCTACCAGAATCCGGGTTGGTTTCATGCGGTAGATAGGTTTATTGGAGATGTCGCGGTCGGAGCAGAGAATGGAGATATCGTATTCTGCCGCCAGTTTCTCGTTCATCACCTTCAGCATTTTGTCGTTGCTGATTCGGTCTTTCTCCAGCATGTATTGGTATGCCTCGTTCATGATGTCGAGGTTGTCCAGTCGGTGAGCGATGATGGTACCGATGTAGAAGTTATATTGTTCGGTCAGCTCTTCAGCTGCCTTTTCATAGATGTCTGCAGTCATTCTCTTCTTGCTTTGCAGCCTGGAGAGTTCGTTAGCCAAAGCTACTTTGGCTTTCTTTTCCTTGCCCTGGTAGAACTTGCTGTTGATGATGTTCCATCCCAGTTCTGCCTGGGTCTTTACCTTGTATTTGGATACCTGGTCTTCGTTGTCGTTGTCGGCATCGAAGTAGGCATCGGGTCTGGCATACACCTGTCCGGTTACTTCCAGTCCGTGGTGTCTTGCTATTGCCAGTTGCTCGTGGGCAGTCTTAGCCCAGTAGAGCGAGTCTGTGTTTCTGATGTCAGCCGTATGCTGACTGTTGAGTCCCAGCTTGATGACTGGCGACTGTACCCAGATAGGGTGGTTGAGTAGGGTATCGAGTTGTGCGAAGCGATTCTTGAAGTGCTTGAGTACATTTTCATTTTTCAGATTTTCATAAACGAGCATCTTCGGGCTGAATGCTTTTTTCAGGGTCTTTTGCTTCAGATTTTGAGCCATAACACCCCTTCCTCCGATATTCATCAGAAGAACAGCTGTAGTGTATAGTATCAATTTTCGCTTCATCATTCTCTTAGTTTAAACACTATGAATGCAGCTGCAAGCTGTTGCAGCTGCATTCAACCAGTGTCTTTTGAATTCTATTGCTCAATGATAATTATTATCTATTTCTTATGAATTGAACATATATCAGATTCCTTATTTAGTATAAGAAACCTCAGGATCGGCATTCTTGAGCTGGAATACCTGCAGTCTGCTCTGTCCGTAGGCTACGTAGATATAGCCATTATATTCTATAACATAGTTGGCAGAGTGGGCAAGGTTGCGGTGTGCAACCACCTTGTGAGTTTCCTTGTCGAGAACCACAAGTCCGAATCCGCCGTATGCGATATATACATACTTCTTTCCTACGTAGCAGCCATTGGCATGACCTTTATACTTTCCGGCATTTTCGCCTTCCGTGATAGTAGGGCTAGGCATCTGGTAGTGCCAGAGTTCATTGCCTTCCATATCGTAAACATACATACCGGCAGCACCACGGCAAACGTAAATCTTGTTATCATCCACACGAACCACGTTCTTACCGTTGTTTGGCTCAATGGTGCTGATAGCGAAGCTCTTGATTGGGTTGCTGAGGTCTTCTGCCTTCTGGTCGAAGATTTCCACGGTAGCAGGGATAGCCTCTGTCTCGTTGGTAGCTGCTCTGTCCAGATAAACAGTAACGATCTTACCATTACCGATAGCTACGTGCTTTACCTTTCCTGGCTTGTTGATCTTGTCAAGCTCATTATAGGTATCTGCATTGTAAACCAGATAGCCCTTGGTGGTTGCAACGATCAGATGGTTGGTTTCGTCGTTATAGACCACGCAGTTCTCATCATAACCCTTTTTCGCAAATTCTGCTGTTGCAGGATTCATCTGGATGAACTGCAATGGCTTCTCGTAGATCACGGTGTCCTTGCCATTGATGGTTGTTGTGATAGACTTTGATTGGTCTGCCAGCAGATGATTGTCCTGGATAGGGATGTATGCGAGCATTGCACCCTTCTTGTTGGAACTTCCCGGTAAGTAAACCATGCGCTTGCCAGACTTGAGCTTGACAGCCAGCAGATGGTTGAAGTCGAGGTCTTTCTGGTCATCGCAGAGATACTGCTCCAGTGTTACCTTGTTGTTTTCTACAGGACTGAATACCTCAATACAGCCACCGTGTTTCTTGTCACGGGTATGGTAAGACATATACAATCTGCCATTGTGTACCTGTACGCAAGTCGCAGAGATGTCATGGTCGTGATTATAGTCGATACTTGAAATCAAGTTGAGTGTAGGCTCCTTTTCAGACTCTTGGTCTGCATTGTAACCGTTAGGATTGCACTCAGTCTTCTTGATGACGTAGTTCTTGGCTTCTGGATTATCCTTGAAGAGGACATCGGCATTATTGTTCCATACAATAGTTGTATTGTCATCTGTAATCGGAGTGGTAGCCCCCTCAGATCCATAGATAACATTTGTATCCAAGATGATATGGGCATTATCTCCTGATGTGGAGAAAACAGAGCAATCTACCGTCTTGGCTCCACCTGGATTCCAATCACCTTGTTTTCCTGGCGCATTGTAGTAGAAGGCATCTGCCTTGATCACAGCTACACCGTCCTTGTCTGGTAAGTCTGCATAACCTTGTTTTTGGTTCAGATTCACGTATTTGCCTTCGATGTCAACCATACTCTGGTCTCTCAAGTGAAGGATTGCACCAGAATCTTGCCTGTAGTTCTTTGCCTTCAGATACATGACGTAGAGGTTTGTGCCATAGGTGGTGTAAACATCTCCTTCTACCTTGAGGGCACAACCGCTATGGAGCTCTGTTGTATTTTGAATCTTTACGCTGGTAGTTGTCATGATGTTTACCCAGGCGTATGACTGGTCTGACATTTCGAACGCTCCAGTCAAGGTAGCATTGTCTGTTACAAACAGATTGGCTTTTTGGGACATAGTAACTTTATCAGCAAAGAGGGAGTTTTTGACATAGAGCTGAGAGCCTTCTACCATTTTCAAATCGTGTCCTTTTATATTTAAATCCCCAGCATTCTGATAAAATGTATTCTTGATGATATATTCTTTTTGGTTGGCTGGAAATTCAATTGTGCCCCAGTTGGATACCTTTGTATCTCCAAATACTTCAGTGTGATTTTTCGCAATCAGTTTACCACCGCTCAATACATTGATTGTGGCATCAGAACCGTTGGCATTATTAAAATCTAATGTACCTTTCACATAGATGGTCATTCCTTTTATGTTGTAACCATCTGCTTTGAGGGTTTCACCAGCTGGTACTACATAGGTTCCTGGATGTTCTTCCCCTTTTTTATCTGCTAAGGAAGAAAGATTAGGAGTTCCTGCAGGAACGGTTGGCTCAGAACCCTCTGCTCTGGTTGCCAGAGCTCTGGTTTTTGTAGTTGTATTAGCGTATGCACCTTTATAGTTCCATACTCTGGATGCCAGCTGGTCTGCATACTCTGCGGTTACGTCTGTACCAACGATAGTAGCAGCTTTACCGATAGGGTCTATGACTGAATCGTTGCCGGAATCGCTACAAGATGCCAAGAGCATTGCAGCAAATGAGAACGTTGCAAGTTTAATATTTATAGCTTTCATATTCATTTACTTAACTTTTATCGTTAACATTCTTGTTGAATGTATTTCTTGTTTCAGCTAGTCAACTTAGCTCTAATAAGGTGAATGTTCCCTCCCACTCGCAGGAGTGGGAGAGAACAAGGATTATTTCTTTTATTCGTATTACTTCTTGGTATTTGTAAGCTTGAATACCTGTACACGGCTCTGACCATATGCAACGAAGATGTTGTTGTCGTTATCGCCTGTTACGAAGTTGGCAGACTTGCCGTTGTATGCCTTGCGGTGGCAAACTTCTTTGCCATTCTTGTCGAGAACAACCAGACCGTATGAACCGCAAGCTACAAATACGTTGTTAGCTGTAACGTAAACTCCATTAGCGCAACCCTTCACGTATTCCTTTCCTGCTTCCAAGTTCTCAGCTTTATTAGATGCCTTGAATGTTGGGCAATCGAAGAACTGGCTAACTGTACCATCGGCAGCAATCTTTGAGATACCATTCTCGCCCTTGCAGACGTAAATTTCACCTTTGGCTTCATCTACTGCAATCACAGCCTTGTTGCCCTTAGGAGAGATTGCACCGACATTATATGTTGCTGCAACGTCCTGCATTTCATTGTCGTTATATGCTGTCAGTGTGCCATCAACTGTCAATGCGTAGAGCTTGCCGTTTGCTGCAACAAGATACTTGCCCTCTGTGCTACCCTCGTTCCACTTGTTCATCTTTGCATTGAAGATAGTGAATCCATTTGTTGTAGCAACGATGTGGTTATTCTTGAAGTTAGCTACACAGTTGGCATCCATACCTTTGGTCTTTCTGTTGATGGCAGAAATCTGAATCTTGTTAGCGATTGTTCCATCGCCGTTCAGTGAAATCTGTCCCATGAAAGGACCTACACCTGTTACCTCATCAGCATGGCTCTTGTTTCCGCTCTGGCTACCTGCTACCCAAAGGGTGTTGCCATCTACCAGGATGTGGTTGTAGTCATTGGTTGCATTGTCTGATTCTACACTCTGATTGATAGTCAGGGTGTTGTTTGCCAGACTGATAGCCTCGATAGCTCCATTAGAAGCCTTGCCGTTTGTATGGTAAGCTACATAGAACTTGCCGTTTACTCCTGGCTGGATGCAAGTAGCAGACAAACCATTGTTTGGAGTCTTGTCTTCTGCAACCAAGTCAAGCTTTGGAGCAGCGATGATTTTAGCTGGATCACCAGCCCACTCATAGCCATAAGCCTTGTAGTCTGGACCATCTGCTTTCTCCTTGACACCCTTACCATCAGTTGCCTTGTCGTAGTCGAGGTAAGAAGCTGCAATGTCGAGATCCTCGAAAGTATTCTCCTTAGTTGTACCAGTATAGCACTCTGTGAACTGGAGGAGGAAGGTTGCGTTGTTGCCAGATGTAGCCAAAGCCTTAATCTGGTTGTCACCATTGTTGGTGAATTTCTTAGCCTTGATAACAGCGATGGCGTTGTCATCGTTCAAGGTAATCTGACCAGCACTTGCGTTATCAGTTACGATATTGTTGGTATAGATATCGCTCTTGTTATTGATATTGATCTTGCAGTTACCCTTCAGATTGAGAGTAGCGTTGCCGTAGGTAATGCTTCCATCTTCGTTCTTCTTGTTATCGGTAACGTTGATGTAATCTGCAGTGATGCTTGAACCTGCCTCTGCGTTGAATACCTTTGAAGCCTTGATGGCAGAATGCTCGCTGGCAATCATCTCGCCCTTGACGTTCAAGGTCTCTGTTCTCAAGAAGCCACCGAACTGCAAAGCACCATCTACGTTAACTGTTGTAGCGTTCATAATGTGCTTGGTTGCGTTTACGGTAGCGCCTTCCTCGATGTTCAACTCAACGGCGCGGATAGAACCGCCGATGTATGCCTCAGAACCATTCTTGAATGTGATGTTGTGCTTTGGTGTGATGATGGCCTTCTTATCGTTCTTGTCATAAGCGTTGATAGAACCGATACCGCCCTTTTCATTTGTATATTTAGCGTACAGCTTACCAGCTACGGTAATATCGTTTTCTGCAATGATAGAACCGCCATCGTTGATGATGGTTGCGTCAGCAGGAATTTCCAAGGCACCTTTGCCCTTGTACTCCAATGTGGCACCGCCGTCAACGTAAATGGTACAGCCTGCAATAGAACTGTCGAAAATCAACTTTGAACTACCCTTGATGAAGATGGTAGTACCAGCGACTTTGTGACCGCTCATGTCGAGTGTTTTCTTGCTGGTGATCAAATATGTCTTGCCGGCAGTCATGTCTTCTGCATCGCCGGTCCACTGTCTTGCATTCTCTGGAACAGCAGGGATAACAACTTTGTCGGCAGAAGCAAATGCTCTAGTCTGAGTTGCTCTTGAGAAGAAGAACTTTCTTGCATTAGCTGTTGTGTTCTTGTAGTTTGAAACGCGAGCAGCGAGTTCTGCTGCAGAGCTGCTTGTAAGATTTGCAGTGATAGTCTCTGCAAGTTCCACGTTAGGGGTTGGACCAGTAGGATCGCTGTTGCTGTCGCTACATGATGCGAAAACAAATGCCGCCAAACCGATGGCAGCAAGCTTGGAATTGATTACCTTCATATCTATTAATAGTTTTAATTTTATTTTAGACTTTATTATCTTTACTTCATCATTACCTTGTGTTTCATTATTACCTTTACTTTTACTTATTTTTTAAGTTCTGTTCGAATAATCGCTTTTTAAGTTCAGTTCGGACACTTATCTTTAAGTTCAGTTCGAATAATAAATGTTTTTTTAGCAGGTGTTAGGGCAACTGCAAAGTGCGAATGCTAAGCCATTACTCTTCTATCTGCATATTCACGGTGCAAATATACTGTAATTATTGCAAATAGAGTAGATTTACGGGTTAAATATCCTTAAAGCGGAAAATCTTTTGTACTGAGTGCTATGGAGTTACCTTTTGTTGGCGGTAACGGAGTTGTGAAAATGTCTAAAATCCGGGTACGTTTCTTAAGCTGCTGCGTGTAATTCTATCTTTTGGTTGATCGCTAAGCTCATGATGATTGCTGCATCATCGTAAAACCCTGTTCTGTTTCCAAGATAATCAATTATCACGTTTGTATCTAAGAAAACCTGTATCATATCAGCTTATTTTATATAGTCCTTGTAGTATTCATTTTTGTAGTCGAATGTCTCAGGCGTATGAATGCCTTTGGTCATAGCTGCAATTCTTGGGTCTATAACTAAGTCTGCCTTGGTTATTTTCTTAGCCTTTGTTTTGTTGGGAGACAATATTTTCTTGAGTGCTTTGACTGCCTTGCTAATTGTCTCGTAGTCTTCGTTAGCTATTATGCTGACGAGTGACTGGTATTCTGATTGTAACTCTAATGCTGTCATAGTGTATTGCTTTTAAAATTCCTGCGGCAAAAATACGATTTATTTCTTGAACTTGCAAGTTTTTGGGGATATATTTTCATTCCTTTGCATGTTTTTCTTGTTTCAAAAGAGTCTTACTTGCTGTCCAAAAGAGCCTTACGTAACGTTCAATTAAGCCTAACGTAAACCTTAATTGAGGCTTAATTGGATGGTAAGTAAGGCTCTATTGCAAGGCATTTGTGGCTCTTTTTGCAATCTTTTTGGGCTTTTTTGCAACCTTTCGGGTTTCTTTTGCGTCTAAGCATCAGAATATAGGAAATTTAAAATCGAAAAAGTATGAAAACAATGAGTATTTGGGTTGCTTCGGCAACTTTGTTTCTTGCCTCTATGGGCATCTGTTCCTGCAGTATGGGTTCTACTACCTCTTCTGAAATGAGAGGAAGCCTGGAGTTTACGCAGGATGATTTGAGAGAGAAGCCTTTCAAGGCTATCGACGTGGATATGGTTGCCAGTGTCTATTATACACAGAACGACGGCGATGAATGCAGCGTTCGACTGGATTACTCTGCCATCAAGGATGCTGAGTTCGTTCAGAAACTCAAGGAGAAAATCAAGGTGGTGTATCGAGACGGCGAGGTGAAGATCGGTCTGACGGGAAGACTCAAGGTGCCTGCCAGCTGTAATTCTGAAAAAAACAGATTGAAGATTTATATCACCAGTCCTGATCTGGTGAAGATTACCCAGGAAGGGGTAGGGGCTTTCTATGCCAAGTCTATCAACAGCGACCGCCTGGAAATCGATAATGAAGGCGTAGGCTCTGTCAGTATCAATAAGATTCTTGCCAACAAGCTGGATGTTACCAACGAGGGGGTAGGCTCCGTCAGCATTGATCATGCCAAGGGCGACGTGATGAAGATTGACAACGAAGGTGTAGGCTCCGTAAAGGTTGGCAATGTGGCGATGAGCGACCTGAAGGTGGATAACGAGGGTGTAGGCTCCGTTACGCTCGATTTCTTCAAGGGCGGAAACCTGAAGATCAACAATGATGGCGTGGGTAAGGTAAGCGCCAAGGTTGATTGCCAAGTGTTGAATGTTGATCTGGATGGTGTTGGCGGCGTGCATCTGAGCGGTGTCACCGGCAAATATACCCGTCATAAGGACGGCGTTGGAAGTATCTCTGACGGAGGTCTGAAGGTTGGCAGATAATCGGGAGAATTTTTTAGAAAATGCAACTTTTGCACCCCGTTACATACTTGTTATATTTTTCTTTTATATATTTTCTTTTTAATATATATGATTAATATATAACGGGGTGCAAAAGTTGCTTGGATTTGGGCAAGAGACGCTCTTTTTTCAGAATCTCTTGCCTATATTTTCGGAGCTTTAGAAGTCCCATTTCACACCCAGGCAAGGGCGAACCTTTGCTCCATCGGTGCTGCCGAAGTTATTGGTAATCTCTACCTCACCACCCAGGCTCAGGTTCTCGCAGCCGAAGTGCTGACCTACCTTGTACCACAGCTGTGGCTCGGTGATGAATACCGTGTGGCGGGTCTTAGCCTTGCCGTCGCCATCTACGGTTCCGTGGGTTTCCCACCAGAAATCAGCGAAGCCGTCAAACTTCAGTCCCTTTACGCCGAAAAGGTCGTTGCAGGTCCATACGGCTGTCAACTGCATCGGAACATTCTGGTCGGTCTTGCGGATGGTCTTGTAGAGAACGTCCAGATTCAGGGTGTTCTTGTAGGTAGCATCGTGAATCAGATACTCCACACCGAAGAGCCAGGCATTGTTGATAGGGTAGTTCTTGGTGATACCGCCATTGTACTCTACGTGCAGGCTCCAGTTTTTCATACTGCTGTTCTGCCAGAAGTTCAAGGCACGTGAAATCTCGGTATAGGTGCCGCCCTGTGCTACGTTTGGACTGTTAGGGTCCATCTTGTCATAGTTGAAGTCGTGGTCAACGAAGAAGTAGGTGCTTCCCCATTTGTCCTGCTTGAACATCTCCAAAGTCAGGGTTACATACTTACGGTCGGTACCGAAATCATAAAGAATCTGTGCGTTGGTCTGTGCAAGAGTCTTGCTTGCTGGAAGCAATGCCAATGCCATCAGCAGGAGGCTTTTTAATTTTCTCATAACAATGTTTTCTTGTTTTTGATGATGAAGTTTAAAATATGATTTGAAACTAAAAAATAAAATATGATACGGAATTAAAAAAGACTGCGAACTTGATACCCGCAGTCTTTTTTGTAAATATATATCGAATCGAATTTTTCTTTGCTTAGTAAGCGAAGAGAGGATAATCCTTCATGGTCTCGTTTACCTTCTCACGAACGCGGGCGATGACCTTCTCATCCTCAGGTGAATTCAATACTTCCTCGATGAGCTCTGCGATGAGATGCATCATATCCTCCTTGGCGCCACGGGTTGTCATGGCAGCTGTACCCAGGCGGATACCTGATGTCTGGAAGGCAGAACGGCTATCGAATGGAACCATGTTCTTGTTCACAGTGATGTCTGCTGCAACAAGCGCATTCTCAGCTACTTTACCTGTGAGGTCTGGATATTTACTTCGGAGGTCAACGAGCATAGAGTGGTTGTCTGTACCACCGCTTACGATACCGAAACCACGACCCATCAGATCGTCAGCAAGAACGGCTGCGTTCTTCTTCACCTGCATGGCATACTCCTTCCAGGATGGCTGCAGGTTCTCATTGAAGGCAACAGCCTTGGCTGCGATGACGTGCTCCAGCGGACCGCCCTGCTGACCAGGGAATACGGCAGAATTCAAGAGCATGCTCATCTTCTTAACCTCGCCCTTCTTGGTAGTTAATCCCCATGGGTTGTCAAAATCCTTACCCATCAGAATGATACCGCCACGAGGACCACGGAGAGTCTTGTGGGTAGTAGAAGTAACGATGTGGGCATACTTCAATGGGTTGTCGAGCAGACCGGCTGCAATCAGACCAGCAGGGTGAGCCATATCAATCATGAGGAGGGCACCCACCTCATCGGCAATCTTGCGCATGCGGGCATAATCCCACTCACGGCTGTAAGCACTACCGCCACCGATAATCAGCTTAGGCTTGTGCTCCAGAGCCAGCTTCTCCATCTCGTCGTAATCCACACGACCCGTCTCCTTGTTCAGGTTGTAGCCGATAGGATTGTAGAGAATACCAGAAGTATTGACGTGGCTGCCATGAGAAAGGTGACCGCCGTGGTCGAGATTCAATCCCATAAAAGTATCACCCGGTTTCAGTACGGCGAGCAATACAGCAGCGTTAGCCTGAGCACCAGAGTGAGGCTGCACGTTGGCATACTCAGCACCAAAGACTTTCTTCACGCGTTCGATGGCAAGGTTCTCTACGATATCCACCACCTGGCATCCACCATAGTAGCGCTTGCCTGGCAGACCCTCTGCATACTTGTTGGTAAGGTAAGAACCCATAGCGTTCATCACCTCGTCACTCACGAAATTCTCAGAAGCAATCAGCTCCATGCCTTTCAGCTGACGCTGATGTTCTCTTTCGATTAAGTCGAAAATCTCTTGATCTTTAACCATTCTTATTTATTTTATGTGATTGATGCTACTTACAAAGCTCCACTTTGCCCAGTTGCTGCTCCTTATCGCAGTAATGGCAGCGTACGATACCGAGTACCTTATCTACGGTGTGGAAGAGGGTCTGCATAGGCTCGTTGTTGGTGATGCACTTAGGGTTGTTGCACTTTACGATGCCCCTGAGCGTATCTGGAGTCTCTACGGTCTTCTTCTCCACGATCTCATAGTCCTTGATGATACTCAGTCCGATGTTAGGAGCCACCACAGAGAGGCGGTTGATTTCCTCATCGGTAAAGTACTTGTTGGCAACCTTGATGATGCCCTTCTTGCCGATCTTCTTGGAAGGCAAGTTGTAGCCGATGGTAACAGGAGTGTCCATCTTCTCCAACTGGAGCAGGTTGACTACCTGGTAGGTTTTCTCGGCTGGTATATGGTCGATTACGGTACCGTTCTCGATAGCCGCAACCACTAATTGACTTTTATTGTTTCCCATAATTAATCACTAATAAATAATCACTAAACACTACTCAATAATGGTCTTGTCATTCTTCACATCCTCCAGCGTGATACCGAGGCAGTGGCAGAAGATAGCCTCACGGGCATAGAGACCATTCTGAGCCTGCTGGATGTAGTATGCATGTGGATCATCATCTACATCGTATGCAATCTCGTTGACACGTGGCAGTGGGTGCATGATCTTCATGTTCTCCTTTGCCTTGCAGAGCATGTCTCGCTTCAGGATATACACGTTCTTCACACGCTCGTACTCCATCAGGTCGCTGAAACGCTCCTTCTGTACACGGGTCATATAGAGAATATCGGCGTCGGCAATCACATCCTCGTTGAAATCCTCGTGCTCCGCGTACTTGATGTTGTGCTCCTTGCAGTAGAGTTTGTACTCCTCTGGCATGGCAAGCTCCTTAGGTGCGATGAAGTGGAAGGTAGGGTTGAAGTGGCGCATAGCGGTGATAAGTGAGTGAACGGTGCGGCCATACTTGAGGTCACCCACAAGATAGATGTTCAAGTTCTCCAGGGTGCCCTGGGTCTTGAAGATAGAATAGAGGTCGAGCAAGCACTGGGATGGATGCATGTGGGCACCATCGCCGGCATTGACGATAGGCACTGGAGCTACCTCGCTGGCATACTGGGCTGCACCCTCGATGAAGTGGCGCATGGTGATGACGTCGGCGTAGTTGCTCACCATCAGAATGGTGTCCTTCAGCGTTTCGCCCTTGGTAGTGCTGGATGTCTTGGCATCAGAGAAGCCGATGACACGTGCGCCAAGGCGATTGGCAGCTGTCTGGAAACTGAGTTGGGTACGAGTAGATGGTTCGAAGAAAAGGGTCGCTACGACCTTTCCCTTCAACAACTCCCTGTTGGGATGCTTTTCAAACTCTTGCGCCATTTCGAGGAGGTACATGATTTTCTCCTTCGAGAGGTCGGCAATCGTCACAAAATTATGTTTTTCCATACGAATTTTGATTGAATGTTCTGAAATCGCCCCCAAAGTTACATATAATTTCTGATTTATGTGCGATATTTCAAAACTTTTATGTAATTTTGCACAAATAAATGAAGAAATAGAGATGAGAAAACATTTTATCTATACATTATGGGGCATTTTTGCCACTTTTGTCGTGTCGGCTATGCTCGCCTTCTTTGCCATCTGGAACGGATGGATCGGTTACATGCCGGACATCGAGGATTTGCAGAATCCTATCAGCAGATTCGCCACTCAGGTGTATTCGTCTGATGGAAAGGTGCTGGGTACATGGAACCTGAACAAGGAGAACCGTATCGTGATACCTTACAAGAAGATGTCACCTTATTTAATAAAGGCACTGGTTGCCACGGAGGATGAACGATTCTATGAGCATTCGGGCATCGACTTCCGTGCGCTCGGTCGTGCCATCGTGAAGCGTGGACTCCTGGGGCAGACCAATGCCGGAGGTGGATCTACCATCACCCAGCAGCTTGCCAAGCAGCTCTATTCAGAAAAGGCATCGAGTACCTTGGAGCGACTGCTGCAGAAACCGATAGAGTGGGTCATCGCCATCAAGCTGGAGCGATACTATACCAAGCAGGAAATCCTGGCACTCTATCTCAACTACTTCGACTTCCTGCACAATGCCGTGGGTATCAAGACGGCTGCGAATACCTATTTTAATAAGGAACCGAAGGATCTTACCCTCACCGAGGCGGCTACGCTCATCGGTCTCTGCAAGAACCCTTCGCTCTTCAACCCAGTGCGCTATCCGGAGCGTGCCCGCGACAGAAGAAACGTGGTGCTCTCGCAGATGGAGAAGGCGGGCTATCTGGATCATGCTGAATACAGCCAGTATTCGGCAGAACCGCTCACGCTCAACTTCCACCGTACCGACCATAAGGATGGTTCGGCTACCTACCTGCGCGAATATCTGCGCAAGTATCTGATGGCTACCCGTCCGGAAAGAAAGGATTATGCATCGTGGAACTATGCTCAGTTTGTTACCGATTCCATCCTCTGGAATACTGATCCTCTGTATGGATGGTGCAACAAGAACTTCAAGAAGGATGGTTCTCCATATAATGTATATAGCGATGGCTTGAAGGTGTTTACCACCGTGGACAGTCGTATGCAGCGATATGCCGAAGAGGCTGTATATCAGCACGTGGCACGCTATCTGCAGCCAGCCTTCAGCAAGGAGGTTTCCCGCAAGCCAAGTTCGCCATACAGTGACAAGCTGACCCCTAAGCAGATCAAGGCTATCCTGAACCGCAGCGTTACCCAGTGTGAGCGCTACCGACAGATGAAGGAAGCGGGATGCTCGGCAGAAGAGATTCACGATACCTTCCGCAAGAAGATTCCGATGACCGTGTTTACCTATCATGGCGACATCGATACGCTGATGAGTCCGCTCGATTCCATCCGCTATTACAAGACCTTCCTGCGCAGCGGATTCATGAGCATGGATCCTAAGACGGGTGCCGTGAAGGCATACGTGGGTGGATTGGACTATACCCACTTCATGTATGATATGGTAAGTTTGGGAAGAAGACAGGTGGGTTCTACCATCAAGCCGTTCCTCTACAGTCTGGCGATGGAGAATGGATTCTCGCCTTGCGATCTGGCACCTAACCGCCAGCAGACCTATATGGTGGCTGGCAGACCATGGACGCCGCGCAATGCCAACCATTCGAGATACGGACAGATGGTTCCGCTGAGCTGGGGATTGGCACAGAGTAACAACTGGATCAGTGCCTATCTGATGAGTAAGCTGAACCCATCGCAGTTTGTCCAGCTGCTGCATGACTATGGTATCAACAACCCTGATATTCACGCATCTCTGAGCTTGTGTCTCGGACCGTGTGAGGTGAGCGTGAGCGAGATGGTGAGCGCCTATACAGCCTTTGCCAACCATGGTATCCGTACGGCTCCGATGTTTGTGAGCCGCATCGAGGATAACGAGGGTAACACCATCGCCACCTTCCAGCCGAGAATGAACGAGGTGATCAGTGCCGACAATGCCATGAAGATGCTCACCATGATGATGGGCGTAGTGGATAATGGTACGGCAGGAAGACTGCGCTACCGTTATAAGCTGGAGGGACAGATAGGTGCCAAGACGGGTACCACCAACAACAACAGTGATGGATGGTTCATCGGCTTTACTCCGCAGCTGGTAAGTGGCTGCTGGGTAGGCGGTGAGGATCGCGATATCCACTTCGACTCCATGAGTATGGGTCAGGGTGCCACCATGGCGCTGCCAATTTGGGCTATCTTCATGAAGAAGGTATATGCCGATGTCTCGCTGGGCTACAGTCCGGAGGTGAAGTTTGATATCCCTGCCGATTACAACCCATGCTATCATGTGGGCAGCGGTGGCGAGCAGGATGATTTCGAACAGGTAGATGCCATCGACGAAGTATTTGAATAATTCCTCGGGAAGTGCTCCCGATGCCGTCATCAAAAGACTATCCGCCATTTTTGCACTCATTTCTTTTAAATAGTGCAAAAATGGCGGATGTTTTTTGCTTATCTCCATTATTTTTTGTATTTTTGCAAAGTTTTAGGGCTCTTGTGCCACAAATGCGTGATGACGAGGAGGTTCCCAAACACTTGATAAAGAGAAAATAAAAAAAAACATTATAATGAACGTTTCATACAAATGGCTTAAAGAATACGTCGATTTCGACCTGACACCACAGGAGACAGCCGATGCGCTGACCTCTTGCGGACTCGAAGTGGACGCTTTGGAGGAAGTACAGTCTATCAAGGGTGGACTGAAAGGTCTTTACGTAGGTAAAGTGTTGACATGCGAGGCGCATCCTAACAGCGATCACCTCCACGTAACAACCGTTGACCTGGGCAAGGGTGAGCCACAGCAGATTGTCTGCGGTGCGCCTAACGTAGCTGCCGGTCAGAAGGTAATCGTTGCCGATCTGGGCTGCGTGCTCTACGACGGCGACCAGAGTTTTACCATCAAGAAGAGCAAGCTCCGCGGTGTAGAGAGCTTGGGTATGATCTGTGCTGAGGATGAAATTGGCGTGGGTACATCTCACGATGGTATCATCGTGCTCCCTGAGGATGCTCCAGTGGGTCAGCCTGCTGCCGAGTACTATCACCTGGAGAGCGACTGGCTCATCGAGATTGATATCACTGCCAACCGTGCCGATGCACTCGGTCATTGGGGAGTAGCACGCGACCTCTATGCCTGGTTGAAGCAGAACGGTTATGAGACCAGCCTGCATCGTCCATCTTGCGATGAATTCGTAGTAGACAACGAGGATCTTCCTATCGATGTAGAAATTGAGAACACCGAGGCTTGCAAGCGCTATGCCTGCGTAAGCATCACCGACTGCGAGGTGAAGGAGAGCCCTAAGTGGTTGCAGGACAAGCTGAACATCATCGGCTTGCGTCCAATCAACAATATCGTGGATATCACCAACTACATCATGATGGCATACGGTCAGCCATTGCACTGCTTCGATGCCGATATGGTTACCGGTCATAAGATTGTGGTTCGCACCCAGCCTGAGGGCACCAAGTTCGTGACCCTGGATGGTGAGGAGCACACTCTGGGTGAGCACGACCTGAGCATCTGCAATGCTGAGGAGCCAATGTGTATCGCCGGTATCTTCGGCGGCAAGGGTTCCGGTACTTACGAGACCACCAAGAGCGTGGTTCTGGAGAGTGCTTACTTCCACCCAACTTGGATCCGCAAGAGCGCTCGCCGTCACGGTTTGAGCACAGATGCCAGCTACCGTTTTGAGCGTGGCGTAGATCCAAACGGACAGATTTATGCATTGAAGCAGGCTGCCATCCTCTGCAAGCAGTTGGCTGGCGGCAAGGTTTCCATGCAGATCAAGGATGTATATCCAGAGCCAATGCAGGATTTCCCAGTTCGCCTGAACTATGAGTATGCTCACCGCCTCATCGGTAAGGAGATTGGTGCTGAGACCATCAAGAGCATTGCTACATCTCTGGAGATGAAGATCGTGAAGGAGGATGCTGAGGGCATCGACCTCCTGGTTCCTGCCTATCGCGTGGATGTTCAGCGTCCTTGCGATGTAGTAGAAGATATCCTCCGTATCTACGGATATAATAATGTGGAGATTCCAACCCAGTTGAAGAGCTCTTTGACTGTTCAGGGTGATGAGGACAAGGCTTATCATAGCCAGAACCTCGTGGCTGAGCAGTTGGTAGGCGAGGGCTTCATGGAGATTCTCAACAACTCTCTGAGCAAGTCAAGCTACTATACCGACCTGGAGCTGAACAAGTATCCTAATGAGACTACCGTGAAGGTGATGAACCCATTGAGTGCAGATCTCGGCGTGATGCGTCAGACCATGCTCTTCGGCGGTTTGGAGAGCGTAGCCCGCAACATCAACCACAAGAGCCAGAACCTGAAGTTCTTCGAGGTGGGTAACACCTATATATATAATAAGGAGAAGTGGAGCGAGGAGAGTCCTATCAAGGCTTACTCTCAGGAGGCTCACATGTCACTCTTCATCACCGGTAAGCGAGTAGAGGGCAGTTGGGCTCATGCAGATGAGCAGAGCAGCATCTACGAGCTGAAGGCAGTGGTAGAGAATATCCTCCGCCGTGTAGGTATGCCACAGAATAACCTGGTTATCAAGCACAGCGACAACAACATCTTTGCCAAGGGCGTGAACTACGAGACCCGTGCCGGCAAGGTGTTGGTAGAGATGGGTATCCTGAGCAACAAGCTGAAGAAGGCATTCGACATTGAGCAGGATGTATTCTATGCTGATGTTCACTGGGATAACCTGGTGAAGACCGTGAAGAAGGTGAACCTTACTTACACAGATATCAGCAAGTATCCATCTGTGAGCCGCGACCTTGCACTGCTCGTTGACAAGAACGTAGAGTTTGCACAGATTGAGCAGATTGCCCATCAGACTGAGAAGAAGCTCCTGAAGAGCGTGGTTCTCTTCGACGTTTATGAGGGTAAGAACCTGCCAGAGGGCAAGAAGAGCTATGCCGTGAACTTCATCCTCCAGGATGAGGAGAAGACATTGAATGACAAGCAGATTGATGCCATCATGAAGAAGCTCATTGCCAACCTCACAGGTAAGCTCAACGCAGAACTGAGATAATGCAGAATGCGATTGACGCAGAATTGAGATAATATTATAAACAAAAAACGATAAATATTTAAAATTTTATTCCAATGGGAAGAGCATTTGAATATCGTAAAGCTACAAAGCTGAAAAGATGGGGCCACATGGCCAAGACATTTACTAAGTTGGGTAAGCAGATTGCCATCGCTGTAAAGGCAGGCGGTCCAGAGCCAGAGAACAACCCAACCTTGCGTGCTATCATCGCTAACTGTAAGCGTGAGAACATGCCTAAGGACAATATCGCTCGTGCCATCAAGAACGCTTGTGGCAAGGATACCAGCGATTACAAGGAGGTAACATACGAGGGATATGGCCCTCACGGAGTTGCTGTGTTCGTTGATACATTGACAGATAACACAACCCGTACAGTGGCTGACGTTCGTTCTATCTTCAACAAGTTCAGCGGTAACTTGGGTACAACAGGTTCTTTGTCTTTCCTCTTCGACCACAAGGCTGTGTTCACATTCAAGAAGAAGGATGGTCTGGATATGGACGAGATGATTCTCGACCTGATTGACTATGGCGTAGAGGACGAGTTCGATGAGGATGAGGAGAACAACGAAATCACTATCTACGGTGCTCCTACAAGCTTCGGCGAGATTCAGAAGCACCTGGAGGCTGAGGGCTTCGAGGTAACTGGTGCTGAGTTCACCTACATTCCTAACGATTTGAAGGATGTTACTGCTGAGGAGCGCGAGACTATCGACAAGATGGTTGAGAAGTTGGAGGAGTTTGACGATGTTCAGACTGTCTATACCAACATGAAGCCTGAGATTCCTGCAGACGCAGAATAATGATGTTGCAGCAAGAGAAACAGGATAAGTTGACCAAGGTTACTTATCAGACTCATGGTACCTGCTCTAAGTACATCTGTATCAGTGTTGATGAGGATGGAAAAGTGCAGGATGCCCAGTTCATCGGCGGTTGCGATGGCAATACCAAGGGTGTTTGTGCCTTGATTCAGGGTATGAAGGCAAAGGAAGTCATTGCCCGACTGAAGGGTATCACTTGTGGTAACAAGCCTACAAGCTGTCCAGACCAGCTGGCTACAGCCTTGCAGGAAATGGGATATTAAAACAATAAATCCGCAGAACTGAAACGGATGATACGGAAAGATGATGATTCCGTTGATTCCCGTTTGAGTTCTGCGGATTTTTCGTTTAATCGCTAATACTTGAAGACATCATCCAGCAAAATCTCCTTCGGATTCTTAGCTGAATAATAAACGAAGCGGAAGGTGAAGTGGGCATCCTTGTAAACCTTCAGGCCAGGGTTGTTGTCCAATGCCTCTTTCTGAAGTTTGTGGAGCTTATCCTTGTTGGCATCAATCGCCTTCTTGTTGTCCGCTTTGTTGCGAAGAGTCATGTAATAAGAGAATACGCGGGTGTTCTTGTCAAACACGGCGCTGTCTGTTCTGCTGTCATTTACATATGGGGTAGGGCAGTATTTCTCTGTGTATTCCTTAGCCTCACGAACCGCCTTATCTTCCAGACTTTCAGTGCAAGATACGACCAAACTAGCCAAAAATATACTATAAATTACTTTTTTCATCATTATTATATATTTTTTTTGCAAAGATACGAAAAAAAATACTATCTTTGCACTCCAAAGAGAGAAAATTGTATGGAGAATATAAATAAGATAAGAAATTTCTGCATTATTGCACATATTGACCATGGTAAAAGTACCTTGGCAGACCGATTGTTAGAGAAAACTCAGACCATCAAGATTACTGAGGGTCAGATGCTTGATGATATGGATCTGGAGAGGGAGCGTGGTATCACCATCAAGAGCCATGCCATTCAGATGGAATACAAGGCAAAGGATGGAGACACTTACATCCTCAACCTCATCGATACTCCGGGACACGTCGATTTCTCATACGAGGTTTCTCGTTCCATCGCAGCGTGCGAGGGAGCGCTCTTGGTTGTGGATGCCACCCAGGGTGTCCAGGCCCAGACTATCTCTAACCTCTATATGGCTATTGAGCATGACCTGGAGATTATTCCGGTCATCAACAAGATTGATATGCCTTCGGCTATGCCGGAGGAAGTGGAAGATGAGATTGTGGATCTCATCGGTTGCAAGCACGAGGATATCCTCCGTGCATCCGGTAAGACCGGCGAGGGTGTCGAGGATGTTCTGGAAGCGGTGGTAAACCGTGTTCCGGCTCCTAAGGGAGATGACAAGGCACCACTCCAGGCTTTGATCTTCGACTCTGTATTCAACTCATTCCGTGGTATCATCGCCTACTTCAAGATTGAGAACGGTGTAATCCGCAAGGGCGACAAGGTGAAGTTCTTCAACACCGGAATGGAATATGATGCAGATGAGATTGGCGTACTGAAGATGGATATGATTCCCCGCAAGGAATTGGGTGCCGGTGAGGTAGGTTACATCATTTCGGGTATCAAGAATGCTACCGAGGTAAAGGTGGGTGATACCATTACCCACATCGCACGTCCTTGTGAAAAGGCGATTGCAGGATTCCAGGAAGTGAAGCCAATGGTCTTTGCCGGCGTTTATCCTATCGATCCTAGCGATTACGAGAATCTGCGTGCCTCATTGGAGAAGCTGCAGCTCAACGATGCTTCGCTCACCTTCTCGCCTGAGAGTTCGGTTGCCCTGGGCTTCGGTTTCCGATGCGGATTCCTCGGATTGCTCCACATGGAGATTGTACAGGAGCGTCTGGACCGTGAGTTCAACATGGATGTCATCACCACCGTTCCTAACGTATCCTATATGGTATATGACAAGCAAGGTGGTGAGAAAGAGGTACATAACCCATCGGGACTGCCAGATCCAACGCTCATCGACCATATCGAGGAGCCGTATATCCGAGCTACCATCATCACAGCTACCAATTATATCGGTCCTATTATGAAGCTCTGTCTCGACAAGCGTGGAGAGCTTATTAATCAGGAATACGTGAGTGGTAACCGTGTGGAGCTGCATTTCATGCTGCCATTGGGCGAGATTGTGATCGATTTCTACGATAAGCTGAAGAGTATTTCCAAGGGATATGCTTCGTTCGACTATCACATCGATTCCTTCCGTCATTCCGACCTGGTGAAGCTGGATATCCTCTTGAATGGAGAGCCGGTGGATGCCCTGAGTACTTTGACCCATCGCGACAACTCTGTGAGCTTCGGCCGCAGAATGTGTGAGAAGCTGAAGGATCTAATTCCACGTCAGCAGTTTGATATTGCCATTCAGGCTGCTATCGGTGCGAAAATCGTAGCCCGTGAAACTGTGAAGCAGGTGCGCAAGGATGTTACTGCCAAGTGTTATGGTGGTGACGTGAGCCGTAAGCGTAAGTTGCTGGAGAAGCAGAAGAAGGGTAAGAAACGTATGAAGCAGATTGGTAACGTAGAGGTGCCGCAGAAGGCATTCCTTGCGGTGCTGAAGCTTGACTAAGAGATTCGACGAAATAAATTTTAATAACTAGGAGGAACTTAAATTATGAGTGATTTTAAGGTTATCACCCCTAAACGCGACATAGCCAGAGAGCTTGCCCGTAGGTATAGTACGATGACTCATGACGAGTTGGATGTACTGGAATCTATCCTGGAACCCATCAAGTATGGCAAGGGAGAAAAGATTCTGGTAGAGGGTGAAGTGTGCAGAAACATTTCTTACATAGAGAAGGGATTGGTGCGCCAGTTCTATACCAAGTATGATAAGGAGGTAACAGAACACTTAGGTGTTGACCATACTATCTTCATGTGTATTGAGAGTCTGTTCCGAGAAACCCCTTCTTACCTCCAGGTTGAGGCTTTGGAGCCTACCTTGGTGTATGCTTTGCCGAAGGCGAAGCTCGAGGCGGCTGCCATAAGAAATGTAAACATCCAGATGCTTTACCGTAAGATTCTGGAAGAAAGTTTGATTCAGTCGCAGGTACATGCCGACCTGATGCGATTCGAAACTGCGCCTAATAAGTATAAGCGTTTGTGCGAGCTGAATCCGCAGGTGGTGCTCCGTGCGCCGCTTACGTATATCGCAAGCTATCTGCAGATGACGCCTGAGACTTTGTCTCGCATCCGATCAAACACTTTGTTGTAATGATTATCATAAAAAAATGGTGTAACTTCTTTTTGGGAAGCTACACCATTTTTTTGTATTTGTATTTCTCTTTATTCAAGTTCTGTTATTCTGCTGTATAGAGGAATCGCTTGATACTCTTCTTAGGAGTCTTCTCAAATTCCTCATCGTGGATGCGGATCTCGCTTACCTTGCTGTAGGCAGGAACCATCGTATTGAGCTCCTGACGGTTCTGCTCCATAATCTCTTCCAGTTCGCTTCTGCCCAGGTTCAGAGACTGAGCCTCGTCGAAGTCTGGATATACCAGAGCCACCAGCTTGTCGCCCTTCTGAACAACCACGCTCTCTGCAACGAGGGCGAGAGAATTGAGCTTATCCTCGATTTCCTCAGGATAGATGTTCTGACCGCTGGCACCGAGCAACATGTTCTTGCTGCGGCCCTTGATGAATACATTGCCGTCGCCATCCATCGTTCCGAGGTCGCCGGAATGATACCATCCGTTCTCATCGATGGTCTGCTTGGTTGCCTCCTCATTCTTGTAGTAACCCAGCATCACGTTAGGACCCTTGGCAAGGATTTCGCCTGGTACGTTCTCCGGATCCGGACTGTTGATGCGAACCATCATGTGGAGCGCAGCCTTACCGCAAGAGCCCGGAACGAAGTTCTTGTAATCTTCGTAGCAGATGATAGGCGCACATTCTGTAGCACCATAACCCACTGTATATTTGAAGCCCACGCCGTGGAGGAATCTTTCTACTTCCTGGTTGAACGCAGCGCCGCCGATAATCACCTCATAGAAGTTGCCACCGAAGGCATTGGTTACCTGTTCGCAGATCTTCTCCTTCACCTTCTTGCTGATAACAGGCATGTGGAGGAGCATGCGCATACGGTTGTTCTGAATCTTAGGGAATACCTTCTTGCGTATAATCTTCTCGATAACCAGAGGTACAGCGATGATAACTGCTGGCTTGATGCGTCCAAATGCCTCGGCGATGATCGCTGGGCTAGGGATGCGGGTGAGATAGAAGATGTGGCAGCCCTTGATGAACTCGAAGATAAATTCGAACGACATGCCATACATGTGTGCCATCGGCAGGATGCTGATGACAGAATCTCCAGCCTTGATCTTCTTGCCCAATACATTCTCGGCAAAGTCGGCATTGCCCCACAGCGCACGGTATGGAACCATCACACCCTTGGAGAAACCGGTAGTACCACTGGTATAGTTGATCATAGCCAACTCGTCAGGATCCTGTTCGATATAGTAGTTGACGTGGTTCTTGCGGAAGTACTTAGGGTACTTGATACCGAACATCTCGTTGAGGTGCTCGCGGGCATAAGTCAGCTTGTCGGTACGTGAAACCACGAGTGAGTAATCTGGAATGTAGATGATACCTTCCAGACCCGGCATCTTGGTTGCATCTACCTGTGTAGCAACAACGTCGCCCACGAAGAGCAGCTTGGCGTCGCTGTGGTTCACGATATTGTGAATCTGTTCTGGCATGAACTCATGCAGGATAGGCACTGCGATGGCACCATAGGTTAGGGTAGCGAGGAAAGCCACTGCCCAATTGGCACTATTTCTACCGCAAAGAGCAATCTTGTCGCCCTTTACTACACCGGAGTTCTCAAACATGATGTGCAGCTTCTCTATCTTGCGTGCTACATCGTGATACTGCAAGGTCGCTCCCTTGTAGTCGGTCAAGGCATCCATATCCCAATGGTCTATGATGCTCTGCTGGATAAGTGCGTTAAAGCTAGGAATTTCCATATTCTTATTATTTAACGATTTTTCTAAGTTCATATTTTTCTCGTACTTGAAGTCTCTATCTCTGGATTACGCTTTGTTTCGCGTATTATATCACGTCCTGGTAGAGGTAACGTTTGTTATATTACGTCCTGGTAGAGGTAACGCTTGATAGACTTCTTGGCTGTCTTTTCAAATTCGGTGTCGTGCAGCTGGATGCGTGATATCTTTGCAAAGCTAGGCATCTGCATATTCAGTTCCTTTCGGTTCTGCTCCATGATGTTGGCGAGGTCTTCGTCTGAGAATCCCAGTTCCTTGCTCTCTTCCATTTCAGGATGAACGAGTGCCACGAGCTTGTCGTCCTTCTGCAGTACGATGCTCTCGTTGACCATTGCCATGGAGTTGAGCTTATCCTCAATCTCTTCCGGATAGATGTTCTGTCCATTAGGACCGAGCAGCATGTTCTTGCTTCTACCTCTTACGAAGAAGTGACCGTCGGCATCCATCGTTGCCAGGTCGCCGGTATGGAACCATCCATCCTCGTCAATCACGGCATCGGTAGCCTCCTGGTTCTTGTAGTAGCCCTTCATCACATTGATGCCACGGCAAACCAGTTCGCCTGCCACGTTTTCAGGGTCATCGCTCAGTACCTTCACCTCCATATGCTTCACGGCAACACCGCAGCTACCTGCCACATAATTGTCCTGATGAGCAAAGGTGATGAGCGGAGCGGTTTCCGTAGTACCGTAACCCATGGCGATAGGGAAGCCGATGCTGATGAAGAAGTTCTCTATCTCCTTGTTGAGTGGAGCACCACCCACAACCACCTCGTATGGACGCTCGCCAAACTTGCGCAATACAAACTCGCGAACCTTCTCCTTGATGCGCTTGTTGATGACAGGCATGTTCATCAGCAGTCGGGCACGGTTGGTCTGGATATGTGGGAATACTTCTTTTCTCACGATCTTATCTACCACGAGTGGTACGGCAAAGATGATGTCTGGCTTGATTTCTGCCAGCGCCTCTGAGATGAGCGTAGGGCTCGGAAGGCGGGTGAGGAAGAAGATATGGTTACCCATCGCCATATTGTAGATGAACTCGGTCATGAGTCCATACATGTGAGCCATCGGAAGGGTAGAGAGGATGTTGCAGTTCTTGCCGATCTTGGGACTTACCGTATCCATCAGATAATCGAGATTACCCCAGAGGGCTCTGTATGGCAACATCACACCCTTGGAGAAACCTGTAGTTCCGCTGGTGTAGTTGATCATCGCCAGTTCTTCCGGATCATCCACGTGATATTTCACATGCTCAGGGCGGAAGTACTTGGGATATTTATGACCAAACATAGCATTGAGATGCTCGCGGGCGTAAGTCAGTTTCTCTGAACGGGAAATGACGAGTGAATTATCCGGCAGATAGATGATGCCTTCCAGTGTAGGCATTTCATCGGGAGTAATCTCCGTAGCCACCACATCACCCACAAACAGGAGCTTGCTCTCGCTATGGTTCACGATGTTGTGAATCTGCTCTGGTTTGAATTCGTTCTGTATAGGCACGACGATTGCACCATAGGTGATAATAGCCAGGAAAGCTACTGCCCACTGGCTACTATTTCTACCGCAGACGGCAATTTTGTCGCCCTTCTTCACATCGCTGTTTTCAAACAGGATGTGCAGTTTCTCTATCTTTCTGGCAACATCGTGGTACTGGAGTGTAGCGCCCTTGTAATCGGTGAGCGCATCCAAGTGCCAATTCTTGATGATGCTTCTCTCAATATACGAGTTAAAGCTTGGTATTGAATTCATTGCACAATTTACAAAATTTTGTGCAAAGGTACAGAAAATACTGCACATCGCAAAATAAAATGTGCATTATTTTATTGATTAGCGTAAAATATTTTAGGAACTAGGTAAAAATATATAGTTTTATCCCATTATTGCCATTTTCTAGTGGCAATAATGGGATAATTTTACACTTATTCATCTATCGTGAATCATTTATTCATCAGCCGTGAATCTTATTCGTATCTCATCGATTTGGCTGGATGAATATGAGAGATGAGGTAACTTGGCGCTACCAGCATGAAGATGCTGATGAGGAGGGTGGCTACGTTTAGTGCCACGATGAAGAGCCAGTTGAACTCCACCGGTACCGTACTTACGTAGTAAGTCTGGGCATCGAGCTTCACCATTCCCGTGAAATGCTGCAGGGCAAGAAGTCCCAGTCCGATGACATTGCCCAGTAACATTCCCTTGCCGATGATGAATACGGCAAACCAGAGGAAGGTGTGGCGGATGGTCTTGTTGCGGGCACCTAGGGCTTTCATCACTCCAATCATCGAAGTGCGCTCCAGGATGATGATGAGCAATCCGCTGATCATCGTTACGCCTGCCACGATGAGCATCAGTCCCAGGATAATCCATACATTCAGGTCCATCAGGCTGAGCCATTGGAAGATGTTCGGATTCAGTTCCTTGATGGTGGCGCTGCTGTAGGTTTCTCCGTAATGATCTACGGTACGGTTCACCTTATTGATAACATAGTCTTCCGTCTCGTTGAGCTTGTCGAAGTCCTTTACGGTCAGTTCGGCACCGCTTGCCTGGTCATCCTCCCATCCATTCAGCTTCACGGCTGTATAGAGGTCGGTATAGACCATCAGTTCATCATATTTCTTGAGATTGGTCTCGTAGATGCCCGCGATGGTGAACCGGCGCATTCTCACGCCCTGGTTGTCGATGAAGTAGGCGAAGATGCGCTCGCCGTTCTTCAGCTTCAACTTGTTTGCCATCAGCTTGGAAATCAGAATCTGGTTATGGCTGGCTTTGTCATTAAACTTCGGTATGCTTCCTTCCACCATGTTCTGATGGATGAAGGTAGAATCGAAATCCGGTCCCACACCCTTGAGCACTACGCCCAGGAAATCGTTGTCGGTCTTGAGGATTCCTTCTTTCATGGCAAAGCGCTGCACATGTTTCACGCCCGGAATCTTCTGGAGTACCTTCACCATCGAGTCGTTCATCACCACCGGATACTGGTTCTGCTGCTGCAGGGTCATGAAGTCGGCCACCTGGATATGGCTTCCGAAGCCAATCACTTTGTCGCGGATGGTGTGCTTGAATCCCAGCACCACGCATACCGACATAACCATGATGGCGAGTCCGATGGCAACACCGGCTGTGGCAATATGAATAGCAGGGCGAGAAACCTTACGTTTGTCGCCCTGATCACGATATAATCTCTTTGCTATAAACAGAGGAAAATTCATATTTACATTGAACATTGAACTTTGAACATTGAACTTTATGATTAGCTTAGACTATTGAATTCTTCACTCTTCATTCTTCGTTCTTCCTTATAGTCCTTCATCCTCCACTCTTCCCGGATAAGCCTCGAGTGCCTTGGCAAGAACAATCAATGCGCGGTTCAGATCGTCCTTCTTCAAGACGTAAGCCATACGCACCTGGTTTCTTCCTGCACCAGGAGTGGTGTAGAAACCGGAGGCTGGAGCCATCATCACGGTCTCGCCCTCATATTCAAACTCTTCCAGACACCAGCGGCAGAACTTGTCAGAGTCGTCGATAGGCAACTTGGCTACGGTATAGAAGGCACCCATTGGGATAGGAGAGTAAACGCCCGGAATACGGTTGAGACCGTCGATCAGACACTTGCGTCGTTCTACGTACTCATCATATACATCGCGATAGTACTCCTCGGGTGCATCGAGTGAAGCCTCGGCAACAATCTGACCAATCAGTGGAGGAGAGAGGCGAGCCTGACAGAACTTCATCACCGCCTTGCGGATCTCGGCATTCTTGGTAATCAGGGCACCCACACGGATACCACACTCGCTGTATCGCTTGGATACAGAGTCGATGAGCACGGTATTCTGCTCGATACCCTCCAGGTGCATCGCACTGATGTAAGGGCTGCCGGTATAGATATACTCGCGGTAAACCTCATCAGAGAAGAGGTAGAGATCGTACTTCTTCACCAGGTCGCGAATCTGGTTCATCTCTCTGCGGGTATAGAGATAGCCGGTAGGGTTGTTCGGGTTACAGATCAGGATGGCACGGGTGCGCTCATTGATGAGTTCCTCAAACTTCTCCACCTTAGGCAGGGAGAAACCTTCCTCGATGGTAGTGGCGATGGTACGGATCTTGGCACCCGCCGAGATGGCGAACGCCATATAGTTGGCATAGGCAGGTTCTGGCACGATGATCTCGTCTCCTGGGTTCAAGCAACTCATGAACGAGAAGAGCACAGCCTCAGAACCTCCCGATGTGATGATGATATCATCGGCAGTTACGTTGATATTGAATTTCTTGTAATAATCTACTAGCTTCTCACGATAACTGAGATAGCCCTGACTTGGAGAATACTCCAAGATGGTGCGGTCGATGTGTTTCAGCGCATCGAGACCACACTGTGGAGTAGGCAGGTCAGGCTGACCAATATTGAGGTGATATACCTTTACTCCACGTTTCTTTGCTGCGGCAGCCAGTGGAGCCAACTTTCTGATAGGTGACTCTGGCATTTCAAGACCGCGTACAGATATTTCTGGCATCTTTTCTAAATAATTCTTTCTGTTATTAACCCTAGCAAGCAGTTTCCTCTTCCAGGCACGGTACTTACCCAGCCTTATCAGATGAAACAATATCTCGCAAATCGACTGCAAAGATACGTAATTTCATTGAAAATACGTAATAGATTGGGTTAAAATTTGATTTTTTAGTAAAAAACTCTTTATTCTGTTGTTCTTCTCCATTCTTTTTTATAACTTTGCATCATCTTTCGGCGCTTTCACCCTGCCTATCATATAATAGGTGGAAAGGGAAGAGAGGGGCTGGAAAAGGATAATAAAACAAAGATTTTAAACATTAGTAAAAGGAAAAGAAATTATGAGAAGTAGAACAAGCACTTGGTTTGAGACAAAGGTTAAATATCAGAAGACAATGGAGGATGGTTCGGAAAAGGTGGTTTCTGAAGCATACGTGGTTGATGCCCTGAGTTTCACCGAGGCAGAGAGCGCTATTATCGACGAGATGTCTGTCTATGTAAGCGGCGAGTTGAAGGTCAGCGGTATCGGTAAGGCTTGCTATGGAGAGATCTTCTTCAGCGATATTGATGATGATGACAAGTGGTACAAGGCTAAGCTCCAGTTCATCACCATCGATGAAAAGTCTGAAAAGGAGAAGCGCTCTAATGTTACATATCTCGTACAGGCTAAGTCTCTGGCTCGTGCACTCCGCTATATCGACGAGGTAATGGGCAAGACTATGATCGACTATGATGTAGTAGGCTTGAACGAGACCAAGCTGATGGATGTTTTCGAGCACCACGCTCCTGGCGACAAGAAGGAGGAGAAGAACGACGTGCCTGAGTACGAGCAGCAGAATCAATAAAGAAAGGGAGGACGAACTATGTATGATGTAAAAGGAAATCTTCATGAAGTGTTGGGCAGCTTGCCTGCAGGGGTTAGCCTTGTAGCCATCAGCAAGTTTCATCCCAACGAGTTTATTGAGGCGGCGTATGCCGAGGGGCAGCGCATCTTTGGCGAGAGCCATGAGCAGGAACTCGCCAAGAAGGTGGCTTCCCTGCCTAAGGATATCCAGTGGCATTTCATCGGTCATCTGCAAAGTAATAAGGTGAAGTACATTGCTCCTTATATCTCCATGATTGAGTCGGTGGATAGCCTGAAGCTCCTGAAGGAGATTAACAGGCAGGCAGCCAAGCACGACCGCGTGGTGAAGGTGTTGCTGGAACTGCATATTGCCGAGGAAGATACCAAATCGGGGCTTTCGCTCAATGCCTGCCGTGAACTCCTGGAGGCTGGCGAGTGGCGAGAGATGCCTCATGTGCAGATATGCGGCTTGATGATGATGGCATCGAATACCGATGATGAACAGCAGATTGCCTCTGAATTTGATGAGGCTGCCAAGTTCTTCGATGAGGTAAAGGCAAAGTATTTTGCCGATGATGATGCCTTCTGCGAGCGCAGCTGGGGTATGAGTCACGACTATCATATCGCTGTCAAGCACGGCAGTACGATGGTGCGTGTGGGTACTACCATCTTCGGTCCTAGAATCTATTAAAAGGATATGAAAAATCCCTAGACGATAGCAGATATCGCCTAGGGATTTTTGTTTTGTTCCTAATGGGATTTGTTCTTGTCGTTAATGGGATTTGTTCTTATCCTTAATGATAATCTATGTTCAATAGTGTTGAACCTATGTTCAGCACTGCTGAACTTAAGTTCAACACTGCTGAACATACATTCAACGACGCTGAACATAACTTTCTATTCATAGTATAACCTTTTTCCTCCTAGTATATTACCTTCTTTCCCTTATTGGTGATGTAAAGATGTCCCTTGAGAGGGGTGGCAATCTTCCTGCCTTCCAGGTCGAAGTATTCGGTTGGGGTGGAGGTTGCATCCTTGTCAAGAAGGGTGTTCTCGATACCCGTAGCCTTGAAGTCCTTGAGGTAGTCGAAGCTGACGATGCCGGTAGCCTCATCCTTTGCGATGTTGTAGAGTGGGCGGGTAGTCATCGTGCTCCAGTTGAACTTCACTTCTGTCAGACTGTTGATGTCGCTTCCATCCTTTCCGATTCCATAGGCAGGGAATGGGTCGTTTGCGCAGTTCTCCCAGTATTCGTCTATAGTATATTTTTTGTTACCAACATTTGCCTGGTTGATGATCAGACCATCAGCTGGAACGATGGTTACTCTAGGAATACCGATGGTGTTGTTAGGGGTGTCCATGAGGTGTACCTGGTCGATATCGCTGTAATCGATGCGCCATACCAGCAGGCCATAGCCTAGAAGATGCTTGTACCAACCTTCGTTTCTGATGTTCTGGAGGAGAAGGAATTCACCCTTGGCCCTTTCCTTTAATTCCTTCTTTTTCTTATCACTAAGTTCGGTTGAAGAGTAATTCTCGTTGATGCGGAAATTATCTTTGTTCACATCAGCCTCTATCTTGTAAGCTTTTGATGCTAAGTCGTATGGTTCCAGGGTATATTGTCCTGCCTGTGTTCCATCGAGCGTGATAGGGGTAGCCCATCCCATCAGCATCTTTTGCCATGGTGTATAAGGGGTAGGACAGTAACCATCGTATGTATATTCGCCTGCATCCATCAGATCCCAGAACTCTGGCGACTGGTTGTCGGCATTCTTATACTCGGTATCATAATGATCAGGCAAGCCCATGGTATGAGAGAACTCGTGACAGAAGAGTCCGATGCCATTGATGGAAGGGGTTTTTGAATCAGGCGAACCGTTCAACTCGTTGTTGAGACCAAAGCGACAGACTCTGCATCCGTTGAAAATCAGGTACTTCAGTGGTGAAATCTCTTTGCCGTTCTCATCATATTTATAGAAATTATCGGTACCCGACTTAGGCCAGAGATAGTCGTCGGAATTGCCGCTGATACTCTGCGAATAGCCGGCATAGATGATGTAAACCAAATCTACAAACTTGTCGCCATCAGAATCATATTTAGAGAAATCAATCTTGTCGGCAACCTTGTTGCAGGCCTCACAGATCATCTGCTTGAAATTCTTATCTGTACCATTTTGAACATTTTTATCATCTGCTCCATAGTATGCAGATTTCTGACTGACAGTAACTGGACCTACGATGTCGAACTGTGGGGTGAATTGTCCCATGCTGCATTCCTTGAAATACTCCTTTACCGAACCGTAGTTGACATCTTCCTGGTTGAATACCGAAGCATCCTGGCTGGGTACTGGTGTGCCGAAATCAGCATTGAGGTAATGGTTGAAGGTGGCAACGGGGTCGCTGCTCTTGAACTTTACATCCTTGAAATCTACCAGGATAACCAGCGCCTTGGGCGATCCTGTATGAGGAAAATAGGCTGGGCGTATTGAGCCAATGCCACTTGCTCTTGTCTTGAGAGTATTGATAACTGTAGCTTTTCGGGCATTGAGCGTCTCGGTAGAGATGATTTCGTATTTTCCGTTATCACTCTTCTTTAGCGGAGTGCCGTCGAGAAGCGAGTAATACGAAAAATGCTCATCTCCATTGAGAGTTGCTGATACGATGGTACCATCCACCAGTTGTAATTGGGTGATACCTGGTTTCGCCTTGACTGCAAACATGGTAGTGGCAGACATCAAAGCGAGTGTTAGGCATAGGATAATCTTTTTCATCATTATTATGGATTAGTTACTGAATCATTATTATGGATAAGTTACAGAATCATTATTATGGATTGGTTCTGGATCCCGCTTCAGAAGGGGCAATTATCTGAAATAGTATTGTCCCTTCTTCTGAGTCTGGTTTCCAAACTCGATGGCGTGATGCGGACAATGGTGATAGCAGGTAAAGCAGGTGAGGCAATCCTTATGGTGCAGCCAGACTGGATATTCGCCATATCCGCCCTTGATATCACCTACCGGACATACGTTGGCACAGATGCCGCACTTCACGCAACGGTCTTTCTCTACGTGGAAACGCTTGTCGGTGATGAGCACATTCTCGAAGAAACCACCTACCACCTTGGTGAAGAACCATGGAATAGGGCCTTTGACCAATCGGCTGATGCCTTCCTTGCGGTCGAAGATTTCTTCACATACTACGGCAAGTTCCTGTGCCGCCGTTTCCTTCTTTCGGATTTCACGCTCCTTCGGATCTACATCCATGAACGGCAGACCGATGTACGATTCCGGCATGATGAGAGAGTAGGAGGATGAAACCTCCGTAATGCCCAGAGCCTGAAGCGAAGGATTCTGGGAAATCACCTCGTTGAGATTCTCGATGGTTAGTCCGATGCTGTCGCCTGCCGTGCAGACGCAATAGGTGAAGGGGCGATTCTTCAGACAGTCATCGGCTTTCGCCTTGTTTTCGGCAGAGGCATCAGATGGTTCTCTCTGAATCTTCATCTTGCAGATAAATTCCCTTACCAGTTTCGGCACACGCCATCCATGTACGGGGAAAACGAATCCGAGCCGTTCATTCTCTTTCAGAATAAACGGCTCGGCTAAGTTATGGCTTGAATCATCTGCCCTCATGTAAGGAGCGATGGATATCAAGTCTTCACGAGTAGCCGCCGCCAGTTTCGACGCCGCCCACTTGGTATTTCCTGTTCCAGAAAAATAAAATATCATATCAAGCTTACTTCTTCTCGTTCATCACGCCCTCTATATAGATGCGAGACATCTCTACATTGCCATTGGTACGAACGGTGATGCTCTTCTTGAAATGACCAGGGAACATACCCTTGCCATTGTAGGTAACACTAATCTGACCCTTCTGACCTGGAGCGATTGGCTGCTTGGTATAAGATGGCACGGTGCAACCGCAGCTAGCGATAGCCTGGTTGATGACGAGAGGCTTGTTACCCACATTGGTGAAGGTGAATACTGCCTTCTGCACAGGAGCAGTCTCTTCGAAAGTACCAAAGTTGTGCACTACCTTTTCAAACTTGATTTCTGCCTGAGCTGAGGCTGTTGCTACCATAGCTACGAGCATCGTCAAAGCCAATATGATTCTTTTCATCTTTATATCCTTTCTTTATTAAATTTACTTATTGATGTACCTTATTATATATAAATTATATGATAATTATATGCTAATTGGATGCAAAAGTACATATAAAGTTTATTATAGCGCTACTTTTTTACATTATTTTATATAATTCTTAAGAAATTTACCAGTTAAGCTCGTTTTGCATGCGACAACTTCCTCTGGAGTACCGGCTATCACGAGGTTACCGCCCTTGTCGCCACCCTCAGGTCCGAGGTCGATGATATGGTCGGCACACTTGATGACATCCAGGTTATGTTCGATAACTACCAAGGAATGACCACGTTCTATCAGCGCCTGAAAAGCATGGAGCAGTCGCTTGATATCATGGAAGTGCAGACCGGTGGTTGGCTCATCGAAGATGAAGAGCGTAGGCGACTGGTCTTCCTTGCCGATAAAGTAGGCGAGTTTCACACGCTGGTTCTCACCGCCGGAGAGGGTGCTGGAGTTCTGACCGAGCTTGATATAGCCCAATCCAACCTCCTGCAGAGGTTTGAGTTTGCTGACGATGATGCGGCAGGCATCGAAATCGCCTACATGGTGCTGGAGCTTTTCATCGCTGAAGAACTCTATCGCCTCGTTCACGGTCATGTTCAGCACATCATTGATATTCTTTCCTCCGTAGTGTACTTCCAGGATATCGTGCTTGAACCGCTTGCCCTTGCATGCCTCGCAGGTAAGGGTGAGGTCAGCCATAAACTGCATCTCGATGGTTACGTATCCTGCTCCCTTGCATTCCTCGCATCTTCCGCCCTCGGTATTGAAGGAGAAGAATTGTGGGGTGAATCCCATCTGCTTGGCGAGTGGCTGGTTGGCAAAGAGGGTGCGGATGGCATCGTATGCCTTCAGATAGGTGGCAGGGTTGCTGCGGGTACTCTTGCCGATAGGGTTCTGATCTACAAACTCCACGTGCTTGATGGCATCCACATCGCCTTCCAGCGAACTGTATTCGCCAGGTGCATCTGCCACCAGGTCTAGATGGCGGCGGAGGGCAGGGTAGAGGATTCCCTTGATGAGGGAACTCTTGCCCGAACCGGATACGCCGGTGATGACGGTGAAGATGTTGAGCGGAATCCTAACATCGATGCCGCGGAGATTGTTCATTCGGGCTCCCTTGATCTCGATGGCCCTGTTCCATGCACGATGACTGGTAGGAACGGCAATCTCCTCCTTGTGGGTGAGATACTGGATGGTATGGCTCTCCGGGAATTTCTCCAGAAGGGCTTTCTGCTGCTCTGGGTCGGTGGATGAGTATTCGGATGACGGACCGGCATATACCAGTCTTCCACCCAGTCTTCCTGCATCCGGACCGATATCGATGAGATAATCGGCAGCACGCATAATCTCTTCGTCATGCTCTACCACAACCACGGTGTTGCCCAGTTGCTGCAGCTCTCTCAGTACCTTGATGAGTCGGTCGGTATCTCGGCTATGGAGTCCGATACTTGGCTCATCGAGGATATACACGCTGCCTACCAGCGAAGAACCGAGGCTGGTGGTCAGGTTGATGCGCTGGCTCTCTCCTCCGGAAAGGGAGTTGGAGAGACGGTTGAGGGTGAGGTAGCCAAGTCCCACATCCAGAAGGAATTGCAGGCGGTTGGTAACCTCGGTCAAGAGTCGCTTGCCCACTTCTCGCTCATGCTCTGTCAGCTCCAGCTTCTGGAACCATGCGCTGAGATTGGTAATCGACATATCTACCAGCTCGGTGATGCTCTTTCCGCCAATCTTCACATAGTTGGCTTCCTTCTTGAGTCGGGTGCCATGGCAATCCGGACAGATGGTCTTGCCTCGGAATCGGCTCAGCATCACACGGTATTGTATCTTGTACTGGTTCTCCTTCACCATTCTGAAGAATTCGTCGATGCTCACCCGGTCGTGCGGGTCGCGCTTCTTGTCCGAAGGCAATCCATGCCAGAGCCAGTCTTTCTCCTTCTGGGTGAGTTCGTAGTAAGGCTTGAAGATCGGGAAGTTGTATGGCTCCGCACGTCGGATGAATTCCTTGAGCCACATGCCCATCTTCTCTCCACGCCAGCATACCACGCATCCATCGTAGAGGCTCATGGAAGTGTTTGGGATGACGAGTTTCTCGTCGATGCCGATCACGCTTCCGAATCCCTCGCAGGTAGGGCAGGCACCCAATGGGGAATTGAAGGCAAACATGTTGTCGGTTGGTTCCTCGAAGGTGATGCCGTCGGCTTCGAACCGGGTAGAGAAATCGTAGCTGATATTGCTCGGCAGGAAGAGGAGACGGCAGGCACCGTCGCCCTCATAGAAAGCAGTCTCGGCAGAATCGATGAGGCGGCTGATGTCGTCCTTCTCATCGCTTACCGAAGCACGGTCGATGACGAGGAAGATATCCTCCGGCTTGGCATCGCCCTGGAAATCGTCGATGCGGATGAATTCACCTTTCACCAGAATGCGTGCGTATCCCTCCTGAAGATACATCTCCAGTTGCTTTTCCAGGCTTCTGCCTTCTACGATATGTAGAGGGGCAAGGATTACAAACTTGGTGCCCTTGGAAAACTGTCGGGTGCAGGCAAGCACATCCTCGGTAGTATGGCGCTTCACTTCCTGTCCGCTGATAGGCGAATAGGTCTTGCCGATACGGGCGAAGAGCAGGCGCAGGTATTCGTAGATTTCCGTGCTGGTGCCCACGGTGGAACGTGGGTTTCGGGAAATCACCTTCTGCTCGATGGCGATGGCAGGAGGTAATCCCTTGATGAAATCACATTCCGGTTTGCTCATTCTGCCCAGAAACTGGCGGGCATACGAAGACAGCGACTCCACATACCGGCGCTGTCCCTCGGCATATAAGGTATCGAAAGCCAATGAAGACTTGCCCGACCCGGAGACTCCCGTAATGGCAACAAACTTGCCTTGCGGTATCTTCACGTCGATGTTCTTCAGGTTGTTGGCTCTCGCCCCCTTGATCTCTATATATTTCTCTTTTGACATTGAACTTTGAACTTTGAGCTTTGAACTTTATGATTAGTGATCCTCTTTTACTCGTGATGATAAGGCTCACCTTTTATAATAGTACATGCGCGATAGAGTGCCTCGGTAAAGATGAGGCGTACCATCTGATGCGAGAAGGTCATCTTGGAAAGGGAGATCTTCTCGTTGGCGCGGTCATATACAGCCTGCGAGAATCCGTAAGGACCCCCGATGATAAATACGAGTCTCCTGGCTGTAGCCTGCTTGCGCTCTATCCATTTGGCAAACTCTATGCTTCGGAACTCCTGTCCGTGCTCATCCATCAGCACCACGGTATCAGAAGGCTGAATCAGTTTCAGAATCAGATCACCCTCCCGTTCCTTCTGCTGCTGTTCGCTGAGACTCTTGGTGTTCTTGAGTTCTGGAATCGTTGTTATATTGAAGGGCATATAGTGGGTGATGCGCTCGGCATAATCCTTGATGCCCGCAATAAAATGCTTGTTTACGGTCTTGCCGACCAATATCAGTTCAGTTTTCATCTTCTAAATGGTAAGCTATAAACTATTAACTGTAAACGATTAACTTTTATAGTATCCTTTCTTTTCCAGCTTCGGGTTCTTAGGGAACCATCCCTTCTCGCAGCGTTCTTTCTGTTCGAAGAGTTCCCCGATGCTCCAGAGACAGGAAGCACCCAGCACACCGAGAAGGGCAGAGTAGAGAACATTCGCAACCAGGAAGGCTGCACCCACGCTGATAATACCCGCAACCAGGAACACCCACCAGTAGCGGGTGCCCGTATAATACTCAACCTTGATGACAATAGGGTGGAAGAGTCCTATTATTAAAAAGGTGGAAACGGCGATGATAACGCCCGTATAATATATTTCCATAAGCTTTTTTTTAATTACTTTTTTGTTTCAATGTGCAAAAATACAAAAAAAACTCCAATCTTGTTTGGTTTCTCGAATATTTTATATATCTTTGTACGCAAAAAGAGAAATATTGTGCTGTTTTCGGGCACAACCCTCTGATAGAATAATATTAATAACAAAATAGAATCAAACTATGGCTAATAACGCAGAATTGATTAAGCAGTGTGAAGAAAGAGCACAGCAGTGGCTCACACCTGCTTTTGACGAAGAAACTCGTAACGAAGTAAAGGCAATGCTCGAGGCTGAGGATAAGTCAGCACTCGTAGATGCTTTCTATCAGAACCTGGAGTTCGGTACTGGTGGTTTGCGCGGTATTATGGGCGCAGGTACCAACCGAATGAACAAATATATCGTTGGTATGGCTACACAGGGCTTTGCTAACTACATCCTCAAGGCTTTCCCAGGTGAGGAGAACCTTTCTGTTGTTGTAGGCCATGACTGCCGTAACAACTCTCGTCTCTTCGCAGAGACTGTTGCTGCCATCTTCTCAGCTAATGGTATCAAGGCTTATCTCTTCGAGAGCCTCCGCCCAACACCAGAGATTTCATTCGCTATCCGCGAGCTCGGTGCCAAGGCTGGTGTCAACGTTACTGCTTCTCACAACCCTAAGGAGTACAACGGTTACAAGGCTTACTGGAGTGATGGTGCTCAGGTTCTGGCTCCACACGATACCGGTATCATCGAGGAGGTGAACAAGGTTACTATCGACCAGGTGAAGTTCGAGGCTAACTGGGATAAGATTCAGATCATCGGTGGTGAGATGGATTACGACTACATGACAGCCGTTCATTCTGCTATGATTGACCAGGATGTCATCAACCGTCAGAAAGACCTCAATATCGTTTACTCTGCTATGCATGGTACAGGTCGTGTCATCGTACCTCTCTGCTTGCGTTCTTGGGGCTTCCAGAACATCAATGTAGTTCCTGAGCAGATGGTTGTAGATGGCAACTTCCCTACAGTGGTTTCTCCTAACCCAGAGAATGCTGAGGCTATGACTCTCGGTATGAAGCTCGGTACAAAGTTGAACGCTGACCTCGTAGTTGCTACCGACCCTGATGCTGACCGCCTCGCTATCGTTTGCCGCGATGACAAGGGCGAGTGGATGATCATCAACGGTAACCAGACAGCCATGATGTTCTGCTACTATATCATCGAGAACAAGAAGAAGTTGGGTAAGTTGAAGCCAACAGACTTCCTAGTAAAGACCATCGTTACAACAGAGGTGATTGCTGAGATTGCCAAGAAGAACAACGTAGAGTTGCGCGACTGCTACACAGGTTTCAAGTGGATTGCACGCGAGATTGCTATCTCTGAGGGCAAGCAGCAGTACATCGGTGGTGGTGAGGAAAGCTTCGGCTTCCTGCCATACGATAAGGTACGCGATAAGGATGCTCCAGCATCTATCTGCTTGATTTGCGAGATTGCTGCCTGGGCTAAGGATCAGGGCAAGACTCTCTACGATCTCCTGATGCAGATCTATGCAGAGTACGGCTTCAGCAAGGAGTTTACTGTAAACGTGGTTCGCCCAGGTAAGACAGGTGCTGACGAGATCAAGCAGATGATGGCAGACTTCCGTGCTAACCCTCCAAAGGAGTTGGGTGGCAGCAAGATTGTTACCTGGAAGGACTACCAGAGCTTGGAGGCTAAGCATGCTGACGGCAGTGTAGAGAAGCTCGATATGCCTACTACAAGCAATGTACTCCAGTGGTTCTGCGACGACAATACCAAGGTGAGCGTTCGCCCATCAGGTACAGAGCCTAAGATCAAGTTCTATATTGAGGTAAAGGATCCTTCATTCAAGTGCGCTGGCTGCTACAACCGTTGTACAGCTGCTGCCATGGATAAGATTGAGGCTATCAAGAAGAGCTTGAACCTGGATTAATAAAAGCAATTGAACTTTATAAGAATGTGTGGGGAGGAGAAATCTTCGCCTGCACATTCCTCTGAAAGATATTTTTTTTGATGCATTATTTAGCTCCAACTTTGAATAATGCAATTTCCCGGCGAGAAGTCATCCTGACTTCTCGCCATTTTGAATTTGATAGGTATATGGATAATAAGAGAAAGATCATAGCCCTTTTGATGGGACTTTCGCTAGGAGGTCAGTCTGTCTATGCCCAAGGGTATAGTTCTGGCAACGTGTCTCTGTTTTGCTCGCCCGATACACTCAGGGGTGCCCAGATAGGTGTCTTTTCCAGTGTGGTTCGCCAGCAGATGCGTGGTGTGAGCCTGGCTGGTATCATCAATTCGGTGGGCGATGATATGCGCGGTGTACAGATTTCGGGTGTTTCCAATGTGGTGAAGGGTGGCAATGGCGTGCAGTTGTCTTTATTTAATAATGTATCCAGTTCTCCGTTCCGCGGCGTGCAGCTGAGTGGCCTTTCCAATATTTCCATGGGTATGAAGAGAGGCTTGCAGATTGCAGCAGCCAATGTCAGCTCTTCCTATATGCGTGGCATGCAGTTGGGCGGCTACAATTATGCTGATACCCTGAATGGTTCTCAGATTGGTTTGTTTAATGTGTGCCTTAACCATCCTCGTGGTGTGCAGATTGGTGTCATCAACTATAGCCGGGATACTGTAGCCCATAAGATAGGACTGGTGAATGTGAACCCAAAGACGCGTATCGACTATATGTTTTATGGCGGTTCTGCTACCAAAGCCAATCTTGCCGTAAGATTCCGCAACCGGAGTACGTATAATATCCTCGGTATCGGAACCCATTATTTCGGATTGGATGAGAAGTTTTCGGGTGCCTTGTTCTATCGCATCGGTCAGTATTTCCAGTTATCACCTAAGTTCTCCCTGAGTGGTGATTTGGGTTTCTATCACGTAGAATCATTCCAGGAACATTCGCAGGATAAGCCGGAACGACTCTATTCGCTGCAGGCTCGCATCAATGCCGACTATCAGTTGGGCAGATACACCAGTGCCTTTGCCTCTGTGGGCTATGGGGATACCCATTATTATCATGGTGGCAGGTATCGCCGTCGTGCCATTGTGGAAGCAGGTTTGGCTGTGCGCCTCCAGCGCACTTCATCTTTTGGGAATGTGTCTGCCAGAAAGGAGAATGAATATGATATGGAGGCATGGAAGGAAGGAACCATTTTTGCCTTCGATGATCCGGAGCGACAGAAGAAGCATCCATGGAAGGCTGCCTTGGAAGCTTTTGCCATCAATGTGGGTGTGCAATGCTTCGACCAGTTTGTGATGAACGAGGAGTTTGCCAAGATTTCCTTCCATAGCATCAAGCACAATATAGAAACGGGTTTTGTTTGGGATAACGACCAGTTCTCTACCAATCTGTTTGCCCATCCATACCATGGCGGACTCTATTTCAATGCTGCAAGAAGTCATGGCATGAATTTCTGGGAATCGGTGCCATACTCTTTCTGTGGAAGCTTGATGTGGGAGACTACCTGCGAGATAGAACCGCCTGCCATCAACGACCTGATGGCTACTACTTTTGGTGGTATTGCCATCGGAGAGGTGACGCATCGTGTGAGCAATCTGGTATTTGATGACCGCCTGTCTGGTTTCCCTCGTTTCATGCGTGAGTTTCTGGGAACCCTCATCTGTCCGATCAAGGGGTTGAATCGAATCTTGAGTGGCGATGCCTGGCGGGTGAGAGGCAAATATTATAAATATCACGATTACCAACGCAGTCCTGTCAGTTTCTCTCTGTCGGCAGGTTACAGATACCTCGCAGACAACAATACACTGTTCCGTGGTGAGGGCAATCCATACGTCCGTTTCAACCTGGTTTATGGCAATCCGTTTGATGGTGAGACCACCAAGCCATACGACTATTTCACATTGGATGCCACTTTCGGCCTGAGCAGCAACCAGCCTCTGATTACCGGTCTGCATCTTCTGGGAAGATTGTGGAGCGTACCGGTGGAGGTGAGCAAGGGCACGGAGATGGAGTTCGGTATCTTCCAGCACTTCAACTATTACGATTCGCAGCCGGTGAAGGATGGTACCAGTCTGGTGCCATACCGCATATCCGAGGCAGCCTCTTTCGGTCCTGGCATCATCTACCGCTTCCCTCAGGTGGGCAATCTCACCAGGTTTGAGCAGCGTGTCTTCCTGGATGGTATCCTGCTGGGTGGAAGTCTGACCGATTATTATAATGTGATAGACCGCGACTACAACATGGGTAGCGGTTATAGCGTGAAGGCTATCAGTTTCATGGAGTTCGGCAAGGTAGCTACCTTCCAGATAGGTGCCGACTATTATCGCATCTTCACCTGGAAGGGATATGAGGGAAAGGATCTGGCAACGACCGATCCGCTCTATCTCAATGCCCAGGGCGACAAGGGAAATGCATCTCTGCTGGTGCTGAATGCCCGCTTCAGTCTGGCATTGTCCAATCGGCTGAACCTGGACTTCAATGTGTCCAACTATTGGCGTGATACCCATTACTCATATCATGACGATGTAACGTCTAAAACCTTTGATATGAGTCTGGGATTGCAATACAAGTTCTAGGAAGCAGTCATCTTATTAGTAGATATTTAGCCGATTTTTAGCAGAAATTAGGGGTGCAAAGGGAAACGATATACATAAAATTGTAGAAAAAACGCAAAAAGGTTTGCATATTTTCTGGATTTATATTACCTTTGCACCCATATTTCAAACATAAAACATAGAATTATACTCTTATGGGAGGCATTTTCGGAACTATTTCCAAGAAAAGCTGTGTCGCAGACCTTTTCTACGGCACCGACTACAACTCACATCTCGGTACACGCCGAGGCGGTTTGGCAACCTACAGTAGTGAGAAGGGCTTCGTGCGCTCTATCCACAACTTAGAAAGTTCTTATTTTAGAACGAAGTTTGAACCTACACTCGACAAATTCGAGGGTGCGACATCGGGTATCGGTGTGATTAGCGATACAGATGCGCAGCCATTGATCATGAATTCTCATCTTGGTCGCTTTGCCATTTGCACAGTAGCCAAGATATTAAATAAGGATGAACTTACTCAGCACCTGTTGGACAAGAACATGCACTTTGCAGAGATGTCTTCAGGAAGTACCAACCCAACCGAATTGGTGGCTCTTCTCATCATCCAGGGCAAGAATTTCCGCGAGGGTATCGAGAACGTGTTCCATCATATCAAGGGTTCCTGCACCATGATGATCCTTACAGAGGATGGTATCATCTGTGCCCGCGACAGTTGGGGACGTACACCTATTATTATAGGCAAGAAGGAGGGTGCTTATGCAGCTTCCAGTGAGACCACTTCATTTCCTAACCTTGACTTCGAGACAGCACACGAGGTAGGTCCTGGCGAAATCGTGAAGATTACTGCTGAGGGTATGGAGCAGATCCGTCCTGCCAACAAGAAGATGCAGGTTTGTTCTTTCCTCTGGGTATATTATGGATTCCCAACTTCTACCTACGAGGGCAAGAATGTAGAGGAAGCTCGCTTTACCAATGGCTTCAATCTTGCCAAGACAGATGATGTAGAGGTAGATTGCTGCAGTGGTATTCCTGATTCTGGTACAGGTATGGCGATGGGATATGCTGCAGGCAAGGGCGTGCCTTATCAGCGTTGTATTGCCAAATATACTCCTACCTGGCCTCGAAGCTTTACACCTAGCAACCAGAGCATGCGCTCTCTGGTAGCCAAGATGAAGCTGATTCCTAACAAGGCTATGTTGAAGGGTAAGCGTGTGTTGTTCTGCGATGACAGTATCGTGCGCGGTACCCAGCTTCGCGACAATGTGAAGGTGCTTTTCGATCAGGCTGGTCTGAAGGAATGCCACATGCGTATCGCTTGTCCTCCATTGGTCTATGGCTGTCCTTTCATCAACTTTACTTCTTCCAAGAGTGACATGGAGTTGATTACCCGCAGAATCATCGAGAAGTTTGAGGGCGATGCCAACAAGAATCTGGAGAAGTATGCTACCACAGGTTCTCCTGAATATCAGAGAATGGTGGATGAGATTGCCAACCAGCTTGGATTGACTACACTGAAGTTCAATACCATCGAGCAGCTCGTGGAAGCTATCGGTTTGCCTAAGTGCCAGGTATGTACTCACTGCTTCGATGGCAGTAGTGCTTATACCTTGAATGAATTTGCAGACGAAGATTAAAATATAAAATCCCGATTTCCTGAACTTTGCATCTAGTGAGCAAAGTCCCGGAAATCGGGATTCTTGTTTCTTATTCTTTAACTTCTGAACTTGTGAAACCTGACTGATTATTTCTTCTTCAGCAAGGGTGCCAGGAATTTGTAGGTATAGCCTATCTTGCTCTTTGCCATCTCTTCCGGTGTGCCGGCAAAGAGAAGCTGACCTCCACCTCGTCCACCTTCGGGACCCATATCAATGAGCCAGTCGGCGAGCTTGATGACATCCAGGTTGTGCTCGATGATAATCACCGTATTGCCTCTATCTACCAGTTTCTGAAGCACATCCATCAGAATGCGGATGTCTTCGAAATGAAGACCGGTGGTAGGCTCATCCAGGATATAGAGTGTCTTGCCGGTATCACGTTTGGATAGTTCGGTAGCAAGTTTCACTCGCTGGCTTTCTCCGCCCGAGAGGGTAGTGGAGCTCTGTCCCAACTTGATGTAACCCAATCCTACGCTCTGTAATGCCTTGATCTTGTTGAGAATCTGAGGCACGTTCTCGAAGAACTCTACTGCCTGGTTGATGGTCATGTCCAGTACATCGGCGATGCTCTTTCCCTTGTATCTTACCTCCAGCGTTTCACGGTTGTAGCGCTTGCCGTGGCATACCTCACAAGGTACATAGACATCTGGCAGGAAGTTCATCTCGATGGTCTTGTATCCATTTCCGCCACACGCTTCGCATCTGCCACCCTTCACGTTGAAGGAGAATCTACCTGGTTTGTAACCACGGATCTTGGCTTCTGGAAGACCCACAAACAGCGAGCGGATGTCGCTGAACACACCTGTGTAGGTGGCAGGATTACTGCGAGGGGTTCTGCCTATCGGACTTTGATCTACATTCACTACCTTGTCGATATTCTCAATGCCTTCGATGCTGTCGTATGGCATCGGCTTCTTCAGGGAACGGTAGAAGTGCTGGGAGAGGATAGGTTGCAGGGTTTCATTGATCAGCGTTGATTTGCCCGAACCGCTGACTCCCGTTACTACAATGAGCTTGCCGAGCGGAAACTCTACATCTACTCCCTTCAGGTTGTTGCCCCTGGCTCCACGGATGGTGATGCTCTTGCCGTTTCCTTCGCGGCGATGCTCAGGAATCTCTATTGCCATCTTGCCATTCAGATACTGGGCGGTGATGGTGTCGGTCTTCATCATCTCTTTCGGAGTACCCTGGAAAACCACTTCGCCTCCCTTTCTGCCTGCCTTCGGACCGATATCTACAATCCAGTCGGCAGCTCGCATCATATCCTCATCATGTTCTACTACGATGACGGTATTACCCAGGTCGCGCAATTCCTTCAGGCTGTTGATGAGTCGCTCGTTGTCTCGCTGGTGCAGACCGATACTTGGCTCATCGAGGATGTAGAGCACATTGACGAGCTGGCTGCCAATCTGGGTAGCAAGACGGATGCGCTGGCTTTCACCACCAGAGAGTGACGCCGACTGGCGATTGAGTGAGAGATAGTTCAGACCCACATCGAGGAGGAAGTTGACACGTGAGCGCAACTCCTTGATGATCTCGTGAGCCACCTTTGCCTTCATGGAAGGGAGGTGAGCTTCCACCTGTTCGAGCCAGTCGCGCAGTTCGTCGATGTCGAGGTTGGCAACTTCCGATATATTCTTGTCCCAGATGCGGAAGGCGAGCGATTCCTTCTTGAGTCGCTGTCCATGGCACTCCGGACATTCGATGGTAGATATAAACTGGTCAGCCCATTTCTTTCCTGCAGCACTCTCGTCATTCTCTATCACCTTCTGCAGATAGTCGATGATGCCATCGTATGCGCAGAAGTAATCCGAAGAGGTATGTACCTTCTCTTTAACGATCTTTACGTTTTCCAGTGATCCATAGAGGATTTCCTGCATGGCATCTCCCGGAATCTCTGCGATAGGAGTCTTGAGTTTCAGGTCATATTTCTCGAGCAAAGACTCAATCTGCCAGAAAATCATCTGGTTCTTGTATTTGCCGAGAGGGGCGATTCCACCTTCGTAGATGCTCAGGCTGTCATCCGGAATCACCTTCTTGATATCTATCTGGTTTACCTTTCCCAGACCCTTGCAGTGAGGGCAGGCGCCTTCCGGCGAATTGAACGAGAACATATTAGGTGCCGGATCCTGGTAGGCTATACCGGTAACTGGATCCATCAGGCGTTTTGAGAAGTTCTTACCCGTCTTTTCCCCTTTCTCTATCACCATCACCATGCCATCGCCCTGCTTCATGGCGGTAGCTACACTCTTGCGGATGCGTTCCTCATCGGCTTCCTTCACCACGAGCTTGTCGATGACAACTTCTATGTTGTGCATCTTGTAGCGGTCGAGCTTCATTCCGCTTACCACTTCCTGGATTTCTCCATCCACACGTACATAGAGATAACCTTTGCGGCGCATACTCTCGAAGAGTTCGCGATAATGTCCCTTGCGCTGGCGAATCAGAGGAGCCAGCAGGAAGATGGCCTTTCCGGCATATTCATCGAGAATCATATCGATGACCTGTTCTTCGGTGTATTTCACCATCTCTTCACCGCTGCGGTAGCTGTAGGCTGTACCGGCACGGGCAAAGAGCAGACGGAGATAATCGTAAATCTCTGTTGTGGTGCCTACGGTAGAACGAGGGTTCTTGTTGGTGGTCTTCTGTTCGATGCTGATGACCGGACTCAGACCGGTAATCTTATCTACATCCGGACGCTCCATATTGCCCAGGAAGTTGCGGGCATAGGCAGAGAACGTATCGATATAGCGGCGCTGCCCCTCTGCAAAGATGGTATCGAAAGCCAACGACGACTTGCCCGAACCCGAAAGTCCGGTTATCACGGTGAGGGAGTCGCGTGGAATCTCAACATCAATGTTCTTGAGGTTGTGTACTCTGGCGCCCCATACATTTATCTTTTCTTCTGAATTCATATTCTAATTTCCGCTCACTTAATTGTTACTGTATTGTTCTGTTGTATAGCCTCTGAGCAGGTTGACATCTCTTTTAATCTGATAGGTCTTGCCATCTGCTCCTTTTGCCTTGACCAGACAGAAATAGACCCCCTCCTTAACCGGCTTTCCCTTGTATGTTCCATCCCATCCCGTGGCAGGGTCGCTCCACTCAAAGAGTTTCTGTCCCCACCTATTATATATATAGGCATGAAACTCCTTGATGTTCTGGTAACCCTCCTTGGGCTTGTAGATGTCGTTGATGCCATCTCCGTTTGGCGAGAATGCGTTCGGCATCAGGAGGACACTGGTCTTTGTGTCTTCCTCATCTCCGATTTCTTCCTGTGCCATCATTGGAGGGGTAAAAAGTGCCAATAAGGCACCAAGTAATCCTATTTTTTGTCTCATTTTGCAAATTATTTGTGCAAAGATAATAAAAAGCTGAGAGATATTGCGCTAGATGCGAGATTTTTTGTATTTTTGCAGGAGAAAACTTTAAATCATGTCGGTTACGGCAAGATTTTAGGATCATATAAACATTAAAAACAGGAAGATATGAAAAGAAACATAAGATATTTCTTGATGATTGTGGGGCTCATGCTCAGTGTTGGTATCTTTGCTCAGACAACGAAATGGCGAGACATCTACACAGTGAAGAAAAAGGATACTATTTTTGGTATTGCCAATAAGTATGGATTGAGTCTGCCGGAACTGATGGAGGCAAACCCTGAGATGAAGCAGGAAGGTTACATGCTCCAGAAGGGAACTACCCTCTTTATTCCTTTTGCCAGCGACCAGCAGAATCCTAATGCGCCTAAAAAGGCACAGAAGGAGGATAAGAATGCTGTTGCTGCCAGCAAACCGGCTGTAGCTGGAACCGCTGCCGCTCAGCAGAAGGTTGCGGCTAGTGATGCGGTGAAGATTGGCGTGATGTTGCCTTTGCATGATGTGGATGGTGATGGCAAGCGTATGGTGGAGTATTATCGTGGACTCCTGATGGCTTGCAATTATCTGAAAAAGAAGGGCATCTCTACCGATGTGCATGCATGGAACGTGCCGATAGACGCTGATATCCGCGCCACCTTGTTGCAGGAGGGAGCCAATACGTGTGATATCATCTTTGGCCCGCTTTATACCAAGCAGGTGGCTCCGCTTGCCGGCTTCTGTAAGACCTATGGTATCAAGCTCGTGATTCCTTTCTCCATCAGCGGTGACGATGTGGAGCGCAACAAGGAAATCTTCCAGGTATATCAGAGTCCTGAAACATTGAACGAATGCACCATCAAGGCTTTCCTGAACAGATTTACCAATGTGCATCCAATCTTTATAGATTGCAATGATTCTACTTCTCGTAAGGGAGCTTTCACTTTCGGACTTCGCAAGGAGTTGGAGAAGAGAAACATCAACTATAGTATCACCAATGTGAGCTCAAGCATCGACCAGTTTGCCAAGGCATTCCAGCCAAGCAAGCAGAATGTGGTAATACTGAATACGGGCCGTTCGCCACAGTTGACAGCCGTGCTCAACAAATTGGATGAGTTTGACAGCAAGTATCCGGGTGCATCTATCTCTCTCTTCGGCTATACAGAGTGGTTGATGTACGCCAAGTACAATCTGGAGCGATTCTATAAGTACGATACTTATATCCCTTCTACCTTCTATTACAATCCGGTAGCTGAAAGAACGCAGAATCTGGAGAAGGCATACGAGGGATGGTTCCATCAGCCGATGATGATTGCGCAGCCACGCTTCGCCATCACGGGTTATGATCATGGTATGTTCTTCATCCAGGGTATCAAGAAGAAGGGCAAGGAGTTTACGGGTGAACGCCAGCAGGTGAACTATCAGCCAGTGCAGACTCCATTGCATTTCGTGAAAACGACAAAGGGTGGATACAAGAACAAGAACTTCCAGTTGATTCACTACACCTTCAATCACCAGATTGAATCTGTGAATTACTAGGACCGGTAGTTTTTTATAGTTAATCGTTTATAGTAAGAAAAGAAAGAATGAATAAAGTCAAGATAGGGGCGCTGTTGATGGGACTTCTCCTTTGGGGAGGTCTTTCGGCACAGGCCCAGATAGGTGAGCATCGCAACGATTTTTCCATCGGATTCAACGGTGGCTATGTGCTCAGCTCTGTAGGATTCGAACCGGAGGTTCAGCAGAAGCAGCATGGAGGAATGACTGCCGGACTCTCGATGAAATATACTTGCGAGAAGTACTTCAAGACCATCTGTTCCATCTATGCAGAGGTCAACTATGCCAAGGTGGGATGGAAAGAGGATATTCTCGACATCGACAACCAGCCTGTCATCATCACCGAAACCAAGCAGCCGATGGCTTACAGCCGTACCATCAATTATATCCAGGTACCTGTTTTCGCTCACTTGGCTTGGGGTAGGGAAGAGAGAGGCTTGAACATCTTCGTGAATGCCGGTCCGCAGTTCGGACTCTACCTTAACGATTCTCAGACTACCAACTTCGACGTGAAGAATATGCCTAAGACAGATAATGACCGGGTAAGTATGGTAGTGGCACAAGATACGATGGCAGTAGAGAATAAGCTGGATTATGGTATCGCCCTGGGTTTGGGTGCAGAGTACAGCATCCCGAAAGTGGGACACATTCTGGCTGAGGCTCGCTACTATTATGGACTGGGTAATATCTATGGTTCATCCAAACGAGATTATTTCGGAAAAAGTAACTACGGACAGATCGTGTTCAAGGTATCTTATCTCTTTGATATTTCAAGAACGAAGAATGTGAAGAGAAAGTAACTCCCGACGATGGTTATGGAAAAATAAGTAATAATATAAAATGAGTACAACAGAAAAAATTCAGATGAAATTGAGCGACTCGAAGTCAGCTCGCTGGACCGCCCTCTTCATCGTGAGCGTCACGATGATGTTCGGTTACTTTTTTACAGATGTAATGTCTCCATTGGAGCCTCTCTTGACAGCTGCCAAGGGGGCTGAGAATGGTCTCGGACTCGGATGGAGTTCGGATGAGTACGGCTTCTTCTCTGGAGCCTACGGATACTTTAACGTGTTCCTCCTGCTCCTCTTCTTCGGTGGTCTTATCCTTGATAAGTTCGGCATCCGTTTTACAGGTATCCTCTCAACCGTTTTGATGTTTGGTGGAGCCTTGGTGAAATGGTATGCCGTAGGTCATGAGTTTGGTGGATCGGTAGTAGTACCATTCTTCGGTACTTACAGTACACAGGTAGTGATAGCTGCACTTGGCTTTGCTATCTATGGCGTGGGCTGCGAGATATGCGGTATCACAGTAAGCAAGGTCATAGTGAAATGGTTTACGGGTCATGAGTTGGCTCTGGCAATGGGAGTGCAGGTGGCTACGGCTCGTTTGGGAACTGCCGCTGCCCTGGGCTATTCTCTTCCTTTTGCAAAGGATATGGGTGGTGTGTCTGCTTCTGTTGCTTTGGGTGCAGCTTTGCTTTGCGCTGGTGTACTGGTTTATCTGGTTTATTGCGTGATGGACAAGAAGGAGGATGCTTCTGCAGAAGCTGTGGCTACTGAGCCGGAAGAAGGTTTCAAGTTTTCAGACTTGGGTGGTCTGTTCAAGACAACTGGTTTCTGGTATGTGGCATTCCTTTGCCTGATGTTCTATGCCGGTGTATTCCCATTCCTGAAGTTTGCCACCAAGTTGATGATTTTCAAGTATGGTGTCGATGCCAATTTGGCAGGTCTGATTCCTGCGATGTTGCCATTCGGTACCATCTTCCTTACACCAATCTTCGGTAGCGTATATGACAAGTATGGCAAGGGTGCCACGCTGATGATTATCGGCAGTTGCCTCCTGACCCTGGTACACGTAGTATTTGCCCTGCCACTCAATTCATGGGTGCTTGCCATCGTAATGATGCTCATCCTTGGCGTAGCTTTTGGTTTGGTACCATCAGCAATGTGGCCTTCTGTACCAAAGATTATCCCAATGAAACTCTTAGGAACTGCATACGCCCTTATCTTCTATATTCAGAATATCGGACTGGCTCTTATTCCAGTATGGATTGGTAAGGTGAATCAGGCTAACACGGGTGCCGATGGTGTCATCGACTATACAGAGACGATGACCATATTTGCAGCCTTTGGTGTGATTGCTATTGTCATCTCCTTCCTCCTCTTGTTGGAAGATAAGAGAAAGGGCTATGGATTGCAGCAGCCTAACGTGAAGAAATAATACTAACAGGAGATTTCCCTTTCAAGTTCACAGGGGGAATCTCCATAAACAAAAAGAAAGGAAATAACCATGAACGCTACACCTGAATCATTGATTAAGGAATATGCTGACCCAATTGAGCAGCAGGAAATAGACAAGTTTATCTGTTCTGAAATGAGCAGGCAGATTCACCGATATATCAAGGGTATGTCGGGAACCAAACAGGCTATGCTCAAGTTTGAGGAAAAGCTGGCGAGCCTCTCTGTCACAGAGAAAGAGAAGGCGATTGCCAAGTATATTGATTTGAATCGCAAGGCTTTGGATGGACTGGATCTGAAGATGATTCTCGTCCGTTCGGTGGCTAACTACTGTGATACCTTCCAGTATATGCTCGACTTTGTGAACGACAAGCGTAAGATGGTGTTCTATTATCATCGCTTGAAGGAGAAGTATATCCGTTACCATGAGGTCTTCGAGGAAAACGGCAAATTTGGCATGAAAGATCATCAGGGCAACGTGATGCTTCAGCCTGTCTATGATTTCCTCCGCACTTGCTATATCTATAATGATGACCTGAGCATCATGCCGGTTATTGCAGAGAAGAATGGCAAGATGGGACTCGTGATGCCTGACGGAAAGGATACCATCGTGGCTGATTTCCTTTATGATGAAATCTGTCTGAGAGATGAGTATCCATATTTCGAGGCGGTGAGAGACGGAGTAAACGGATTGATTGATAAGTTCGGAAACTTCGTTAACAATTAATTGTGAATAAAGCTTTTGCCCTTTAAGGGCATGTGTGTGTAAAAGAGAAAGGGCAATCAGATTGGAATGAACCAACTGATTGCCCTCTTTACTTTCGTTGCTATGAGCAACTTAGTTTTATCTAATTTTCTCTCGTCTTCAAACCCTAGTGAAGAAAAGCAAAAGAATTCTTCGTTCTTCACTCTTCACTTAATTGCTTAAATTATCCCAAGTATTTCATCAAAATCTTGATCTTTCCGCTTTCACGGAGCTTGATGATACTCTTCTCGCGAATCTGGCGTACACGCTCACGGGTGAGGTTGAATTCGCTTCCGATTTCTTCCAATCCCTTCTCGTGGCAACCGATGCCATAGCAGTAGCAGAGAATCTTGCGCTCGCGTTCCTTCAATACTGTTGCCAATACGCGCTGGAGCTCGCTTGCCATAGACTCGAAGTCAACACCCTTGTCGGTACGGCTATCATCACCTGAAGCCATCACATCTACCATCGCATTGTCATCGTCATCACTGCCGAATGGAGCATCGATACTCATGTGGTGGTTGTCTGCCTTGATGGTCTGGTCAATCTTGCTTTCCTCCATCTTGGTAATCTGTGCCAACTCTGCAACAGAAGGCTTGCGCTGGTTTTCCTGCTCGAACTTGCTGATTTCGGCGCTGATCTTGCTCAATGCACCTACCTGGTTCAAAGGCAGGCGAACAATACGGCTCTGCTCAGCGATAGCCTGGAGGATACTTTGGCGAATCCACCATACTGCGTATGAGATGAACTTAAAACCACGAGTTTCATCAAATTTCTCTGCAGCCTTTACCAAACCGATGTTTCCCTCGTCGATGAGGTCTGTCAGACCCAAACCCTGATGCTGGTATTGTTTAGCAACAGATACAACGAATCGGAGGTTTGCCTTGACCAGTTTTTCCTTGGCACGCTCACCCTCACGACCGCCTTTGCGAATCTTCTGGGCCAGCTCAATCTCCTCATCAATAGAGACCATAGGTTCTCTACCAATCTCCACCAAGTACTTGTCGAGTGCTTCACTGGAACGATTGGTTATACTCTTGCTAATCTTAAGTTGTCTCATAAATATCCTTTTACCTTTCTTTTTTGTTTTAATCCAATATTTATACTGTCGGAATCCACCTTTACGGTTTCGGGCTGCAAAGGTACAAAAAAAAACGCAATCTTGTTGTAATAGAAATGGAAAACTTTTGCATTATTTGTCTGTTTTTTAGAAATTTAGACGTTTTTGAATATAAAAATGGTATTTGATATAACGATTTTTAGGCATTGAGTTTGAAATATGGAATAATTTGTGTATCTTTGCACAGAATTTGCGAGAAAAGAATAACTAAATAATAAAATTATAAATAAACAAAAAATTATGTTTGAAAATCAACCAAAAGGTCTATGGGCCTTAGCTTTGGCTAACACGGGTGAGCGTTTCGGTTACTATACCATGCTTGCTGTGTTCTTGCTCTATTTGCAGGCTAACTTCGGTTTTGAAACCGGATTGGCAAGTACAATTTACTCTACCTTCCTGATGATGGTTTATTTCCTCCCTATCATCGGCGGTATCGCAGCTGACAAGTTTGGCTTTGGACGTATGGTTACCACAGGTATCTTCATTATGTTCATCGGCTATCTTGTGCTTTCGCTTCCTCTTGGCAAAGACACCGTTGCCATTGCTGCCATGGGCATTTCGCTTATCCTCATCGCTTTGGGTACCGGCTTGTTCAAAGGTAACCTGCAGGTGATGGTAGGTCGTCTCTACGACGAGCCACAGTATGCCAGCAACCGTGATTCCGGTTTCTCTCTCTTCTATATGGCTATCAACATTGGCGCCATGTTCGCTCCTACAGCAGCCATCAAGATTATGAAGTGGGCGCAGGAGAGTCTGAGTGTATCTGTAGAGGATTCATACCATTTTGCATTCGCTGTAGCATGTGCTTCGCTTATCATTAGTATCGCCATCTACTATGCCTTCAGCTTTACATACAAGCACGTGCTTGCTTCTGAGACCAAGGGTAAGGACGACAAGACTCCGGTTAAGGAGACTAATGAGCTTTCCAAGGCTGAGACCAAGGAGCGCATCATCTGCCTCTGTCTGGTATTTGCTGTGGTTATCTTCTTCTGGATGGCTTTCCACCAGAATGGTAATACATTGACACTCTTCGCACGCGACTATACTCAGAAGACATCTGAGGGCTTGCAGTCAATGGCGTTCGACGTTACTAACCTCGTAGCCTGCATCTTCGTTGTTTACGGTAGCTTCGGTCTGGCACAGAGCAAGACTGGCAAGGGTAAGGGAATCTCGCTCGGCGTTATCGTTGCAGCTATTGCTTTCCTCTTCTACAAGTACAGCAACCTTGAAGGTGCCGTAGATGTTGAGGCTCCTATCTTCCAGCAGTTCAACCCATGCTATGTAGTGGCATTGACACCAGTGAGTGTTGCTTTGTTCTCTTGGCTCAACAAGATTGGTAAGGAGCCTACATCACCTGAGAAGATTGGTTTGGGTATGCTCGTTGCAGCTCTCGGTTTCGTATGGATGGCTGTAGGTTCTATGGGTCTGGAGCTTCCTTTGGTACAGGGCGATCCTGCTACAGAGGGTACACGTGTAAGCGCAAATCTTCTGATTTCTACCTATCTCATCCTCACCTTCGCAGAGCTTCTGCTTTCTCCAATCGGTATCTCATTCGTATCGAAGGTAGCTCCTCCAAAGTATGCAGGTTTGATGATGGGTCTCTGGTTCGGTGCAACAGCCATCGGTAACCAGTTGGTAATGGTTCCTGGTATCATGTGGGGTCAGAACTTCAACCTCGTAACTATCTGGGGTGTTCTTGCCGGCATCTGTCTGGTATCTGCAGCCTTCATCTTCTCAATCATCAAGAAGTTGAATCGCGTAAGCTAAATCTTAGAATTATAATATATAAAAAAGGCTTGCTTCATTTTCGAAGCAAGCCTTTTTTGTATATGTTATTTCTTCAACCACTTGTCCAACCATCCGAAGAAGGTGCGCTGCCAGAGCACGCCGTTCTGTGGCTTCAATACCCAGTGGTTCTCGTCAGGATAGATAAGAAGCTCGGCAGGGATGCCACGCATGCGGGCTGCATTGAAGGCGCCCATGCCCTGGTTGGCATTGATACGGTAATCCTTTTCGCCGTGGATGCAGAGAATTGGAGTATCCCACTTATCTACAAACTTGTGAGGACTGTTCTCGTAAGTCTTCTTGGCGTTGGCACTCTGATCCTTGTTCCAGTAAGCATCATCATACTCCCAGTTAGAGAACCAAGCCTCCTCGGTATCTGTGTACATGCTCTCAAGGTTGAATGCGCCATCGTGAGCGAGGAATGCCTTGAAACGCTTGTTGTGATGACCTGCAAGATAATAAACTGAGAAACCACCAAAGCTGGCACCTACACAGCCCAGGCGATCCTTATCTACGTATGGAAGATTGTTGGCTGCATCATCGATGGCAGAGAGATAGTCGTTCATGCACTGACCGGTCCAGTCTCCTGAAATCTCCTCGTTCCATGCACTTCCGAAACCTGGAAGACCACGGCGGTTAGGCAATACGATGACGTAACCGTTGGCTGCCATGATCTGAATGTTCCAGCGATAGCTCCAGAACTGGCTGACCGGACTCTGAGGACCGCCCTCGCAGAAGAGAAGGGTAGGGTACTTCTTGTTGGCATCGAAGTTAGCTGGCAACATGATCCATACCAGCATCTGCTTGCCGTCGGTAGTCTTTACCCAGCGCTGCTCGCACTTACCCATGTTCAACTGGCTCAGGATGTGGTCGTTCTCACGGGTAATCTGTTCTACCTTGGTACTCTTGGCATTCTTGCCTGGTGTTACGATGTAGATATCTGTAGGATGACTCATACTAGCCTTGGTAGCGAGAAGCTTGTTGCCGTTGTTGGCAAGAGCGATGCTTCCGTAGTCTGCCCACTCGTTGGTAATCTGCTTCACTTCGCCCTTGAAGTTAGCCTGATAGAGGTTCAGGGTTCCGTGCCATACTCCGATGAAAGTGAGGCTCTTGTTGTCCTTGTTCCATACGAAGCCCTCTACGTTAGAGTCGAACTTCTCTGATACATAGTTCTTCTTGCCGGTAGCGAGTTCGTAAACACAGAGGCGGTTGCGGTCGCTCTCGTAGCCATCGCGAGCCATGCTCTGCCAAGCGATGTACTTGCCGTCAGCAGAGAACTGAGGGTTTACGTCGTAACCCGGATTGTTCTTCAGATTCTCAGGAGCATTTACAGCCTGGTTCTTCATGCTCTTGGTAGCATCAATCTTAGGCTCTACATAGCCAGCCTCCTTGCAGAGGTTCTTGGTCTCGCGCGTACCTATATTATATAGGTAGATATCAGAGTCGGTAGAGATGGCATATTGCAAGCCCTCCTTCTTGCGACAGGTATAGGCGATGGTCTTGGAATCCGGACTCCAAGCCAACTGCTCGATGCCACCGAATGGAGCCATAGGACACTCGAAAGGCTCATCCTTCAGGATATCCTCGCCAGCGTTGACGGTGCCATCCTCTGCAACATCAGCCACGAAAGGATGAAGGATACTCTCTACGTAGTGATCCCAGTGGCGATAGTTCATGTCGGTAACGAGACGACCTGTAGCCAGAGGAAGATCAGAAGGATTCTTCTTGATGGTTCCGTGATAAGGCAACTCCTTGATGAGGATTACCTTCTTGCCATCTGGAGAGAAGCGGAATCCCTGGATGCCCAATTCATCATTGGTGAGCTGTTTTCTGTCAGTACCATCAGGGTTCATACTCCAGAGCTGTCCGCCACGGATGAAGGCAATCTTCTGTCCGCCCTGAATCCAGGCAGCATCAGTCTCGCTCTTGGCATCAGTGGTCAGTGCCTTCTGGTTCTTGCCATTGGCATCCATGATGAAGAGCATCTGATGGCCCTTGTTCTCCTTTACACTGTAGTAACCTACCTGGTAAACCACCTGCTTGCCGTTAGGCGAAGCTTCAGCGGCACCGATTCTACCCATCGCCCAAAGAGCTTCTGGGGTCATCAGGTGGTTCTCCACCTTGATGTTGTTCTTTTCAATCATAGTCTGTGCATCGGCTGTATTTGCTCCCATGGTGAGAGCAGCAGCAGCCAAAATCATTGCTTTAATCATATTTTTAAGATATTATTAATAATTTGTTGCAATCTTCTAAATATTCCGTGCAAAGTTACAGAAAATTAATGAGATAACAAAATTTATCTTCTTTCTTTACTAGAGTCTGCGTTTTTTTTCGTAAATTTGCATCTCAAATGATACAGTTTAGCTTTAAATGCTAAATTTTCAGGAATATAAGTAAAGATATAAATATTTAGTAAATGAATACATTGTTTCTTGTGCAGTTTGCTTGCTGCATTATAGTGTCGATGTTGGGCTTGATATTGGTTTTGTCTAGGTTTCAGATTCGCTGGTCTAATCGTCGTTACGAGGTGTCTCGTTGGCTCCTTGCTTTTTCCATGTTTGTACTTGCTGGGCATTATGTCTTGCAAATGGCTTATGGTTTCCGTGCTAAAGGCGATGAGATTGGAGCTGTTGTCAATGTTCTCTTCTATACTCCTGTCTCTTTCTTTATTTCCTATGCCACTTATAACTTAATTTGTTATCGTGGCGGGCGGAAAAAGTTTGCCTTGCTGGGATGTGTGAGTTATGCATTGATATTGATTTGTTTCTTTTTCGGATACAATGATACTCCTAGGGGGATGCATATGGGCGAATGGCTTTATGTGATGCTCGCATTATTTGCTGTTACCATCATGTATAGCACTTATACCACGGTTATTGAGATGCGTTATCATCGAAAGATTATCGAAGAAAACACCACGGAAGACTTCCTTCCTTTTGATAGATATACCTATACCACTTACGGATTGGCGGGTATAATGGTTTTGGCGATGGTAGGCGCTATCTGCTATCGTCCGCTTCTTTATTGTGTGGGACCCCTGATGCTTTTTTCCTTGATTTCCTTTACCATCAGTTTCCTGGGATATGGCTATAATATGATTCCTGCGGAGGTGAGACTGGAGCTGGATACAGCCGATGAACCTCTTGAAGTGATGGAAGAGAGTGAGGAAGTGGGATTGGGTTCTGAGAAAATCTCTATCATAGAATCGATGCTTACCAGCTGGTGTGACAAGGGTGGCTACAGAGACAGTACGGTAAATATGCCGATGCTTTCTGTTAAGTTGGGCATTCCTCGCAATGAATTGAGCCTGTATTTCGAGAACTATCTGAAGAGCAGTTTCAGAATCTGGCTCAGCGATATCCGTTTCAAGGAGGCGCAGCGTATGCTGCTGGAAGAATGTAGGTACAGCAATGATACCATTTCTTCAGAATGCGGCTTCTCATCCCACGCCCATCTCTGTAAGATTTTCAAGGCTAAGACGGGATTTACACCAGGACAATGGAGAGACTCTGTTCGGAAAAACCGGTAGAATGCTGCGAAAAACAGTTTCATTTCTACCAATGAAACACCTATTTGATAGGAATGAAACTATTTTCTTGAGCAATGAAACAGTCAAGTTATAAGATTTTCATTATCTTTGCGACACTTTTTAGTAGATGATAATGATTCTTATTAACTTTTAAATGAATAGCGAAATGACAGGCTTTTCTTTATTTCAATCGACTGGTCTAGCCGATGTAGTAGGTGTATGTATTATATTATCCATTGCATTGGGGGCTTTTTCCCTAATGTGGATGGATTATAAAAACTATCTTGAGGAGTATGACAACAAGCATTTTCATGTCTTGGATTTTGTCCTCAAGGAGCAGTTGTATATATTTATCTTTCTTGTCTTTGCCTTTCTGGTAGGGGCTGAGATGTTGCTGGATGCCTATATGTAGCAGTTCTCTTTTATTTTTTCGGATAAAAGATTTGTTAGTACGATACTTTTTTTGTAATTTTGCACCGCAAAATATATAAAACACAATGAAAATAGGATTTGACAACGAGAAGTATCTGAAGATTCAGTCCGAACATATCAAGGAGAGAATCTCACAGTTTGATGGAAAGCTTTATCTCGAATTGGGAGGTAAGCTTTTCGATGACCATCACGCCAGCCGCGTTTTGCCAGGTTTCCAGCCTGATAGTAAGCTGCGCATGTTTCAGAAGATTAGCGATAGCATCGAGATTGTTATCGTGATCAGTGCTGCCGATATTGAGAAGAACAAGAAGCGTGCCGATCTGGGTATCACTTACGATGAGGATGTGCTTCGCCTGCGTGGTGAATTCCAAAACCGTGGTTTTATGGTGGGTTCTGTTGTTATTACTCATTTTAATGGTCAGCCTGCAGCCATCGCCTTCAAGCAGCGCTTGGAGCGTGAGGGCATCAAGACTTACTGCCATTATCTCATCGAGGGTTATCCTCACGATGTAGATCTCATTGCTTCTGATGAGGGTTTTGGCAAGAATGATTATGTAGAGACTGAGCGTCCGCTGGTGATTGTTACTGCTCCGGGTCCTGGTAGCGGTAAGATGGCTGTCTGCCTGAGCCAGCTTTATAACGAGAACAAGCGTGGTGTGCGTGCAGGCTATGCTAAGTTCGAGACATTCCCTGTATGGAATCTCCCATTGAAGCATCCGGTGAACATCGCTTACGAGGCAGCTACTGCCGATCTCAACGATGTGAACATGATCGACCCATTCCATCTGGAAGCTTACAATAAGATTGCCATCAATTACAACCGTGACGTAGAGATTTATCCTGTGCTCAACGCTTTGTTTGAGGGAATTTACGGAAGCAATCCATACAAGTCGCCTACGGATATGGGTGTGAACATGGTAGGTTTCTGCATTTCGGATGATGAGGCTTGCTGCGAGGCTTCGAAGGATGAGATTATCCGCCGTTATTATGCGGCTACCAACAAATTGGCTGCCGGTGCGTGCAACGAGGCGGAGATCAGCAAGATTCAGATGCTTTTCAAGCAGGCTAATATTACCACGGCTTATCGCAAGGTGACTGTAGCGGCTAAGGAACATAAGAAGGAGACGGGTCATACTTCTGCTGCGATTGAGTTGGAGGATGGCACGATTATCTGCGGTCACAGCAGTGAGTTGCTGGGTTGCAGTGCGGCATTGCTGCTGAATGTAACCAAGCATCTGGCGGGCATCGACCATGAATTGAAGTTGATTCCTCAGTCGATGATTGAGCCTATCCAGCATACGAAGGTGAACTATCTGGGCGGTCATAATCCTCGTCTTCATACGGATGAGGTTTTGGTAGCCCTCTCTGTTCTCTCAGAGAATGATGATAACTGCAAGAAAGCTTTGGAGCAATTGCCAAAGCTCCGTGGCTGCCAGGCTCATTGCACCGTGATGCTGAGTGATGTAGATCAGAAGATTTTCAAGAAGCTTGGTGTCAGCATCACCTGCGAGCCGGTATTGAAGAAGTAAATTTGGATTGGATTCTGTTGAAGAAATAGATTCGGATAAAATAAAATACCCCCGAAGGGGTATAGTTAATCGTAAAGTTTGATTAATTATACCTTTTCGGGGGTAATTTTTATCTTTCCACTGGCATTCCGAGCTTGGTCCAGTTGAGGATTCCGCCTTCCATATCATATATCTTGAAGCCTTGCTGCTGCATTTTCAGGCAGGCACCATGGCTTCTCTTTCCGCTTCTGCAATAGATGTAATAGGTGCGGGACTTATCCAGCTGCTTGATGCCGGCATCGAAAGCCTCGGGGTTGAGGTAATCCAATTGGTGGGCGCCAGCCAGATGACCTTCTGCGTATTCTTTGGAAGTGCGGACATCGAGAAGGAAGCTGGTGGTATCTGCCTTTGCCTGGTTGATAAAGGCCTGTGGAGCCAATACGATGATGCCATCCGATGGGGCTGTTTTTGCTGATGAGGCCGATTTGCCTGCCTGTGCTGAGCAGCCCGTAGTTGATAAGCCGATGGCTGCTAAAAGGGATAAGAGTATTTTCTTCATTGTATCTTGTTTTTTTATTCTTTTCTGATGGGAACGGGACCGATTTCCTGGCCGAACAAGAGGAGGACTTGGTTTACTTTGTCGAGTCGCAGTGTTTTCTTTCCCTGTTCCAGTTCTCTTACGAATCTGAGGCCTACGCCCGATTTCGCCGCCAGATCTACCTGGGTCAATCCGAATTGCTTGCGCATCTTCTTGACGTATGATGATAATGTATTGTTATGCGTTTGTGACTGGAGTAACTCCTGTAACATTAGCTAGTGTGTCACGAATAAAACCATTGATGGTTGTTCCTGCTTGCATCGCCATCATTGCAATACGGCTATGAATTTCAGGAGTAATGCGGATATTCAAGTTGCCACTATAAGGTGCACGAGGTGCCTTGCCATTGGCTTTACATAAGGCTAGATAGTCATCTATTGCGCCTTCAAAATCCCTTCGTAGTTCATTGACATCTTGACCTTCGTAGGTAATCATATCCTTGCTCATTCCGAGAACTTTGCCATATAAGCAATTGTCCTCCTCACTATAATCTACGCTACCCGTATAACCTTTATATTTTAATAATCCCATATTATGTTCCTCCTATTTGTTAATATATCCATTAGCTTTTAGAAATGTGAATACTTGTTTCATAATATATCCTTTGATTATGTTTGAAGGATGAGGCTTATGCATGATGTAGCTATTAAAAAAGCGTAACGAATACCTTTACCGGTAATCATTACGCTTTCATTATTATCTAGAAAACTTTATTTTCCGAGATTATTCTTTTTCTCGTTCAGTTCTGCCTGCTTACGCTGCATCTCTTCCTGCTGCTGGCGCTGCAATTCCTGGAGGGCCTGCATTCTTGCCATGAGGCCGCTTGCCTTCTTAGGGTTGTTCTTGTTCTCTTGATAGCGCTTCTCCAGAATGGCGAGGAGCTTCTCGTCGTTGGTGGTCTTGCGCAAGGTCCACATGATTGCGGCACTGAAGAACAATGAGATGAAGTAGTAGAAGTTCAAACCTGCTGAGTAGTCATTGAACATGAAGAAGAACATCAATGGCATGAGATACATCATCCACTGCATCATCTTCATCTGCTCTGCCTGCTGACCTACCATCTGGTCACGCTGCTGGCGCATCGTCATCCATGAGTACAACAGGTTGGCTACGCAGAAGAGAATACAGGTCAAACTCAAGTGGTCGCCAATCAACCAGATGTTGGTGTTCCACTCGAAGATTGGGTCGAAGGTGCTCAAGTCGTTCATCCACAAGAACTTCTCACCACGAAGCTGGATGGCATTAGGCACGAAATTGAACATCGCAACCCAAACCGGCATCTGAATCAGCATTGGCAAGCAACCTGACAGTGGACTAACACCATACTTGGCATACTCTGCCATCATCGCCTGCTGCTTCTGCATCTGGTCCTCAGGCTTGTTGAACTGAGCGGTAGCTGCCTCGAGCTTTGGCTTCAGCACACGCATCTTGGCAGAACTCATATAGCTCTTCTTTACCATAGGGTAGGTGATGAGCTTGAGGAGCAATGTGATGAGAATCAATACGATACCCATTGGGAATACATTGCTCAACCAGTCAAACACGTAGAGTGTGAAGAAACGGTTGATCCAGCGGATGATAGGCCATCCCAGATAAACGAGCTTCTGGAACTCCAGGTCCTTGCCGAAGGTGCTCTCCTTCTCTGTATTCTTCAGAATCTGGAAGTCGTTAGGACCGAAGTAGAACTCAAACTCAGACGCCTTCTTGCCGGTTGGGTCGAAGGCTGTCTTCATCTTAGCCTGGAACTGCTTCAGGTAGCCCGAACCCTTCTCCTGAGGAATAGAGGTCATGAAGGCATCCTTGTCGAAGTTGTCCTTAGCTACCATAATAGCTGAGAAGAACTGGTTCTTGAAAGATACCCAGTCGATAGTCTCTTCAATCTTCTCGTCGATTTTCTCGCTGCCCTCGTTCAGGTGGTCAGTGCCGCCCTCTGCCTCATGATAGGTGAGAGTAGTGTAGCGGTTCTCGAACATGAAGCCACGCTCCTGCTGGCGCGCCTTGTCGCTCCAGTCGATACTCATCTTGTTGCAGTTAGGTGAGAACAGACCAGCCATTCCCTCAGCCTGCAGGCTCATGTGGAGCATGTAGTCGTCGCCGAGGGTATAGGTCATGCTGAGGGTCTTGCCTGGGGCAGCCACTGCAGTCATGGTGACAGACTTGTCGGTCACGTTGGATGGAGTGAAGTAGAGATCGCTGGTGATGATGTTGGCCTCCTTTGCCTCGAGCATGAACTTGAGGCTCTGGTCGTTGCCGTCGAAGAGGGTAACGTCCTTCTGGTCGGCAGAACCGTCTTTCACCTGGAGGTTGTGACCCACGTATCCCTTGATGACTGCCTTCTCGACAGTACCACCCTTGGTATTGAGCGTCAACTCAACCTTCTCATTCTTCAAAACTACTTTCTGAGCCTGACCCTTCAAAGCCGAATAGAATAGGGCGGTAGAGTCTGCCTCAATCTGAGCCTTCGCATCAGCCTGGCGCTTAACAGCGGCAGCCTTGCTGGCCTTTTCCATCTCGGCATGTTTAGCCTTGGCGATGGAGTCCTGAACGAATGCCGCTCTCTGTTCTTCGGCTGAAGGCTGGTTGTACCAGCTAAAGCCTATCAGCACTACGGCAATCAGGAGGAAACCGATAATGTTGTTCTTATTCATTATTATTTTTTATTGTTTTATTTTCTCTGAAGCGACAGCAAAGGCCGTGCCATTTTGCTGCCGGAAGCCAGCCTGCCGCTATTTCTTGTTAGCGATGGCTGTCTTTACAAAGTCAACAAACAATGGGTGTGGCTTCAATACCGTGCTCTGGTACTCTGGATGATACTGTGTTCCGATGTACCACTTCAAGCCCGGGATTTCAACTACCTCTACCAGGTCGCTTTCCGGATTGCGGCCTACGCACATCATGCCGTGCTTCTCGAATTCCTTCTGGAATTCGTTGTTGAACTCATAGCGATGGCGATGGCGCTCCTGGATATGCTCCTTCTTATAGATGTTGAACGCGCGACTGCCTTGTCTCAGTACGCACTCGTAGGCGCCGAGTCGCATGGTTCCACCCATGTTTGATATGTTTTTCTGCTCCTCCATGATGTCAATGACATTGTGTGGAGTCTTCTCATCCATCTCACGCGAGTTGGCATCCTTGTAGCCCAATACGTTGCGGGCGAACTCGATGACGATCATCTGCATACCCAGGCAGATGCCGAAGGTAGGGATGTCGTGGGTGCGGGTATAGTGGGCAGCGATGATCTTGCCCTCGATGCCGCGCTGGCCGAATCCTGGACAGATGACGATGCCGTCCTGACCCTTCAGCTGTTCAGCCACGTTCTCTTCTGTGAGATATTCTGAGTTGATGAATGTAATGTTCACCTTGTGGTCGTTGTAGGTGCCGGCATGCGAGAGACTTTCGCGGATGCTCTTGTAGGCATCCTGCAGGTCGTATTTTCCTACGAGACCGATGTTTACCACCTCTGTAGCCTTGTTTCTGCGGTCGAGGAAAGCTCTCCAAGGACCCAGTGCAGGCTTCTCGCCGATAGGCTCGCCCATCTTGCGGAGGATGGCGGTATCGAGGCCCTGGTTCTGCATGTTTACAGGCACCTCGTAGATGCTAGGAAGGTCTTCGCTCTGGATTACGCAGTCTAAATCCACGTTGCAGAAGCTTGCCACCTTCTTCAGGATTCCCTCTTCGAGATGCTTCTCGGTGCGGAGAATCAGAACATCTGGCTGAATACCTACGCTCTGCAGTTCCTTCACGGAGTGCTGGGTAGGCTTTGTCTTCAACTCGCCTGCTGCCTTGAGATAAGGCACATAGGTGAGGTGCACATTGACTGCGTTCTTGCCCAGCTCCCATTTCAGCTGTCGGATAGCTTCCATATATGGGGCACTCTCGATGTCGCCGATGGTTCCGCCAATTTCGGTAATAACGAAGTCATAGTGATACTTCTTGCCGAGCAGCTTCACGTTGCGCTTGATCTCGTCGGTGATGTGAGGCACCACCTGGATGGTCTTGCCGAGATAATCGCCGCGACGTTCCTTGTCAATGACTGCCTTGTAGATACGACCTGTGGTGAGAGAATTCGCTTTCGTAGTCTGAATGCCGGTGAATCGCTCGTAGTGTCCGAGGTCCAGGTCGGTCTCCATACCATCTACCGTTACATAGCACTCACCATGCTCGTACGGGTTCAGTGTACCCGGGTCGATGTTGATGTATGGGTCAAACTTTTGGATAGTAATGTTGTAGCCTCTTGCTTGAAGAAGTTTACCGATGGATGAAGATATGATTCCTTTACCCAAAGAAGAAACCACACCACCGGTAACGAAGATGTACTTTGTATCAGCCACGATGTTTATAATTTAAATTAGAATTATTTGGGTGCAAAGTTACTATAAAATTATGAATTAGCCAAAATATTTGTAAAGAATGGCGTTGAATTTAGAATTATTTTGTTACCTTTGTGCCCAAATTAGTATATGAAGGAATGAAAATAAGATTTGGATTACTCATTTTAGCTTTGCTTGCGGGTGCTGTGACGGCAGATGCCCAACGTTCCCGCAGGCATAATGTGGTGGTGAAAACTCCATCGATCGTGGAAAGTTATGTGGACTCGCTGGCTCACATCAGGGAACGTATCGACTCTACTGAGATGTCTTCGGATGATTCCCGATATGCCATGCTCTTCACTCCACTCACGTATTATCGTTCACCTGCCAATCATTTCCTGCGCCTCCGTCCTGATGGAGGGGTAGGCGATTCGCTTGGCGTGATGCTCGATAAGTCCTTGATGGATGTTTATCTCAGCCGACCAGACCTGGTGAAGACTACGCAGCAACACCTGGAAGAGGTGGGCGCTCCGATTGTGGCGGATTCTAAAGCCAAAAAGCCGAAGCGCGACATCATAGAAGAGGTGGCGCCTAAGGTCTTCGAACCGGAAACTGCGCCATCGGATATCGTGATCTTCAAGCCTAACTTCTGGACTTTCGGAGGTGATTACTATCTGCAGTTCCTGCAAAACTATGTGTCTGACAACTGGTATAAGGGTGGTGAGAGCAACTACTCTCTGTTGGGACGTGTAACGATGATGGCTAACTACAACAACAAGCAGAAGGTGAAGTGGGAGAACAAGCTGGAGATGCGATTGGGCTACCAGACTTCCAAGGGAGACTCGGTGCATTCGCTCAAGACATCCGACGACTTGATCCGATACACCAGCAAGTTGGGTCTTCAGGCATCCAGAAAATGGTATTATACCATCCAGATGGTGGCGCAGACGCAGTTTGCCCATGGTTACAAGAGTAATGACAAGAAGGTTTATTCCGATTTCTTCTCACCATTCAATCTGAACCTCTCAGTCGGTATGGATTATACGGTAGATTGGTTGAATCACAAGCTGAAGGGTAGTGCCCATCTGGCTCCTCTGGCGTTCAACTGGAAGTATGTGGGCCGTGAGGATCTTGCCACAAGATATGGTTTGAAAGAGGGACAGCATGGCATGACCGATTACGGTTCTGAGTGTACCTTCGATCTGTCTTGGCAGGTGATGGAGAACCTGAAGTGGAAGACCCGTCTCTGGGCATATACTACTTACAAGCGTGCTGAGATAGAGTGGGAAAATACGATTACCTTCCAGTTCAATCGTTATATTTCATCGAATATCTTCCTCTATCCTCGTTTCGATGATGGAGCAAAGCGTAAGGATGATCAGAGCTATTGGCAGTTCAAGGAGTTCATGTCTATCGGATTCTCTTATTCTTTCTAGAGAGAGCGCCCCACACGCCCTGAAATGGTTTGCCTCACACGCCCTGAAATGGTTTGCCTCACACGCCCTGAAAGGGCAGAAGCTCCCAGCCCAGGGCAACACCCTGGGTTAAAAGCCGCAATCAACAATGCCGCCCTGTAAGGGCAAAAGCTTTAAAAATATTAAGAAAGCTTTTGCCCTTACAGGGCGGTATTGTATATATCCATAATACCCAGGGTGTTACCCTGGGCTGGGAGCTTCTGCCCTTTCAGGGCGTGTGGAGTATTTTCCGATTAGAAGCGGAAGCAGACTTCTGCATCTGCCATGGAGTAATTGTGCTTAGCCAGCGTCTTGTCGTTGACCAGCGCATACTCGGTGAGGATGGTGATTAGCTTGCCGATGTGGAAGTTCAAACCTGCCTCATACTGGGTTCTCTGCATGTTGTTCTTGCCGTTAGGCTGATACATGTCGTAACGTGCCTTGATGTCGATTCGGCTGTTCTTTGGCAGCTGAGCCAATGGGGCGATAACCAATCCATATACACCCTGTGCCTTGTCGCCGATTTTTGCATTCAGATTGCAGTCCTTGGCGTTGGCATCGTTGAAGTTGGTGATGCTCTTGTCAAAAGCCTTGCCGGTAGAGTGGATATACTCAGAACGTACGGTCCAGCCGTCTTTCTTGTATTCGAAGGAGAAGGCATAGCGGTTTTGGCTGAGCTTGCGAACGCCAGAGCGTTCCTGAATGTCGGCTGTATAGGTGGCATCATGCTCGTCGGTCCATGTTCCCTTTCTTGCATAAGAACCGGTCCATCCGAAGGCTCCGATGCGCATGCCGCTTACTGGCATTACCCATACGCCACCAATCACATTCTTCTGATTGTCAACGTCCTTGGTATTGGTTCCCTGTCCGTTGAATACACCAATCTGATAGTGCAGCAGGTTTCTGCCGTTGGCATTCTTGAGGAAATCACCCTGGAGCTGCAGACCGATGTCACGACCATTGGAAGCGTGCTCGCCGGCACGGTCGCTGAAACCCGCCAACTTGCTCACGTTCTGTGAATAACCCATAAAGCCCTGGTCGATAGGATGCATAGGATTCTCGAAGGTAAATGGGTTCTTGAACTGACCAATCTTCACCTTGAAATATTCATATTTCTGCCATTCGGCAAACAGATCCACCATTCTTGGGCTTGAACCTAGGTTGGAGGTGTTGCCGTTAAACTGAATCTGAGTCTTCCAGTAGAAGTCTTCTGTAATGCGACCCTCCAAGGCGATACGGCCCATTCGGATGTTGAACGAGTTGGATTCCGCATTCTTCTGTCCGCTATACTGGTACTGGATCATGCCATATCCCGACAATTTCACATTGCTCAACCATGAAGGCAATTCGATGGTCTGCTTCTTTTGGGCGCTGGCAGAGACCGTGGTCAAAGCCATGAGCGCCAGGATGATACCTTTTTTCATCTTATTTCTATTTTGTTTTTAGGTTTATTTCTTTGCCGCAAGTTCCTCTGCTGTGAGGTCTTCTGCCTTAGCAGCGAGCTCCTCTGCAGTCAAGTCTTCCGCTTTAGCAGCTTCCAATGCAAGCTTTTCAGCCTCCTTGGCAGCCTTGGCTTCAGCTATCGCCTTTTCTCGCTCTCTGCGCTCCTTCTTCTTCTGCTTGATTTCAGCATAGCTGCGCTTCTCGAGCAAAACGACGTTCTCTACGTGAGGAGTATGAGGGAACATATCTACCGGCTGAACGGCAGCTACCTTGTAGTGGTCGTCCATCAGCTGCAGGTCGCGAGCTTGGGTAGCTGGGTTGCAGCTTACATATACGATGCGGTTAGGTGCTGCGTTCAGAATCACGTTCACTACATCAGGGTGCATGCCGGCACGTGGAGGGTCGGTGATGATGACGTCTGGACGACCATGCTGAGCGATGAAGTCATTGGTCAGGATATCCTTCATATCGCCAGCATAGAAGAGGGTGTTCTCGATGTTGTTCACCTGGGAATTCACCTTGGCATCCTCGATAGCCTCTGGCACGTATTCGATACCGATTACCTTCTTTGCCTTGTGAGCCACGAAGTTGGCGATGGTTCCGGTACCGGTGTAGAGGTCGTAAACCAACTCGTTTCCGGTGAGGTTGGCAAACTCGCGAGCCACGCAATAAAGGTGGTAAGCCTGCTCGGTGTTGGTCTGATAGAAACTCTTTGGACCCACCTTGAATTTCAGGTCCTCCATCAGCTCGAAGATGTGGTCGTTGCCCTTGAAGAGGCTGAGCTCCAGGTCGTTGATGGTATCGTTGCCCTTCTGGTTGTCCACGTACATGAGTGACGTAATCTGAGGGAACTTGTCTGCCACCTGCTGCATCAGTTCCAAGGCTCTCTGCTCATCTCCCTCCTCATCGTAGTGGAACTGGAATACGAGCATCCACTCGCCTGTGTTCGAATTGCGGATCATCATGTCGCGGAGCAATCCGTGCTGCTCACGAAGATCGTAGAAGGTATAGTTGTGAGAATCTGCGTATTCGAAAACGAAGTTGCGGATTTCGTTGCAGAGGTCATCCATCAGCCAGCACTTCTTGATAGGATAAATCTTGTCGAAGGCACCGGTAATATGGAAGCCGATGGCGTTCTGGGCGTGACGCTCCTTGAGTGAAGTTGTGGTATCATCCTCTTTCTGAGGAAGTTGAGCCAACTCTTCTGAAGTAAACCAGCGCTTGTTGCTGCATCCGAACTCAATCTTGTTACGGTACTCCTGGGTCTTCACGCTGCCCATGATAGGGCGGAACTCAGGGAGTTCGATCTTGCCGATGCGGGTGAGCTGGTCTTCCACCTGCTTCTGCTTCGCCTTGATCTGCTCCTCGTAAGGAAGGTTCTGCCATTTGCAACCGCCACAGATGCCGAAGTGCTCGCACATAGGCTCCTGTCTTACGTCGCTCTTCTTGATGAAGCGAACTACCTTCGCCTCGCAATACTTATGTTTTTTCTTAACTACCTGCAAATCTACAACATCGCCAGGCACGCAGAAAGGCACGAAGATGACCTGGTCATCTACGCGAGTGATGCACTTACCCTCGGCTGCTACGGCCTCGATGGTGATGTTCTCCAAGAGAGGTAATGGTTTACGTTTTCTTGCCATAATTCAAATTTGTTTTTTTATGGCTGCAAAGTTAATACATTTTTGCGAGAAATGAAAGAGTTGTCCCGTTTTTTTTCAGTCTTTGTCCCGGATGTTGTGAGGTAGAGAGGAATGAATGGTGAAGGAGATTGGAGGGGAAAGGGAAAGGAAAAGAAGAGAAAATGGAGAGAAAAAGGTGAAAAAGTGAAAGTGAAAAAGTGAATAGTGAACGAGGTGAATGGTGAACGAGGTGAATTTGATGAATATGATGTATGCAGCGAATGGCAAAAAGGTCAAAAGGTCAAAAGTGACTTTACATAAAAAGACGATGGGTTGCTGACTGGTTCTTGAATATTGTTGCTGACTGGTTCTTGAATATTCAGGTAGCAGATTTCTTCTATATATAAGTAGCAGATTTCTTCTATATATAAAAGGTAGTACTTACGCGCGTACATTATTATATGGATTTTTAATCCTTATTATAAGAATTCATTTTGCATTCATATTTACACTTTCAACAGATTCACCCAATTCACCATTCACCACATTCACCTTTTCACTTTCACTTTTTCACTTTTGTCAAATGTGACTTTTGACCTTTTGACCTTTTGCTCTTTTTGAATCTTCACCCATGCTTTCTCCCGCTGTCCCCTCTGAGCCCCAGTTCCAGGCGATTCCATCGCCTGTCCCTTTCCTCTCCCGGTGCCCATTTTCCTACGTCGCGACGTAGCAATTCCTGCGTCCCGAAGTAATAATTCCCGCGTCGCGACGTAGGAAAAAGGGGGCCTGAGGGGGTATTCTGCCCCTCAGAGTGTCAGAATCTCTTTCTTTGTCAACTTATAAATTCCTCTCAATCGTTGCATATTGATAGTAGATTGTTAAAAATAGTCCCGTGTGTGCGACAACAGTGTGAAATGTAATCTCGAGATAGCAAAAAAGAGTATAAAAGTTTGGTAGTTTCAGAGAAATGTTGTATATTTGCATCATCAACAAAAAATTGATAATAACTAGAATTATATAATATTTTTGAACCTATAACAAAATGAACGAAAAAAGAGTTTATACGTTCGGCAATGGACAAGCCGAAGGAAATGCGAAGATGCGCGAAGTTCTTGGCGGTAAGGGTGCAAACCTCGCTGAGATGAATCTTATCGGTGTACCTGTTCCTCCAGGTTTCACTATCACAACTGACACTTGTAATGAGTATTATGAGGTAGGTGAGGAAAAAATCAAGGAACTTCTTCAGGATGAAGTAATGGCTGCTGTAGCTCATACAGAGGCTTTGATGAACAGCAAGTTCGGTTCCGTAGAGAATCCTCTCCTCGTTTCAGTACGTTCAGGTGCTCGCGCATCTATGCCAGGTATGATGGATACCATCCTCAACCTTGGTTTGAATGATGAGGTGGCTGAGGGTATGGTCAAGAAGACCGGTAATCCTCATTTCGTTTACGATTCATATCGTCGTTTCGTACAGATGTACGGTGATGTTGTTATGGGTCTTAAGCCAGTTAACAAGGAAGACATCGATCCATTCGAGGCTATCATCGAAAAGGTGAAGGAAGAGCAGGGGGTTACTCTCGACAAGGACCTCTCTGTAGAGTCTCTCAAGAAGCTCGTTGAGCTCTTCAAGGCTGCTATCAAGGAGCAGACTGGTCAGGATTTCCCTACTAACCCAATCGATCAGCTTTGGGGTGCTATCTGCGCCGTGTTCCGTTCATGGATGAACGAGCGCGCTATCCTCTACCGTAAGATGGAAGGTATTCCTGATGAGTGGGGTACTGCCGTTTCTGTCATGGCGATGGTATTCGGTAACATGGGTGAAACTTCTGCTACTGGTGTTTGCTTCTCTCGTGATGCAGGTAATGGTGAGAACCTCTTCAATGGTGAGTATCTTATCAATGCACAGGGTGAGGACGTAGTAGCTGGTATCCGTACACCACAGCAGATTACAAAGATCGGTTCTCAGCGCTGGGCTGAGCGTGCTGGCATCTCTGAGGAGGAGCGCGTGGCTAAGTATCCTTCTATGGAAGAGGCTATGCCTGAACTTTACAAGGAGCTCGACGCTCTCCAGGATAAGCTGGAGCACCACTATCACGATATGCAGGACATGGAGTTCACCGTACAGGAAGGCAAGCTCTGGTTCCTCCAGACACGTAACGGTAAGCGTACAGGTACCGCTATGGTGAAGATTGCTATGGACCTCCTCCACGAAGGTATGATCGACGAGAAGACTGCTATCCTCCGCTGTGAGCCTCAGAAGCTCGATGAGCTTTTGCACCCAGTATTCGATAAGCTGGCTCTCTCTAAGGCTAAGGTCATCACTCAGGGTCTCCCTGCTTCTCCAGGTGCTGCCTGCGGCCAGATCGTATTCCACGCTGACGATGCTCAGGAGTGGCACGAGGATGGCAAGAAGGTCATCATGGTTCGTATCGAGACTTCTCCTGAAGACTTCGCTGGTATGTCGGCTGCCGAGGGTATCCTTACCGCTCGTGGTGGTATGACTTCTCACGCTGCCGTTGTAGCTCGTGGTATGGGTAAGTGCTGCGTATCAGGTGCTGGCTCTATCAACGTTGACTACAAGTCTAAGACTGTAGAAATCGAGGGTGTTGTTTACAAGGAGGGTGATTACATCTCTCTGAACGGTACAACAGGTCAGGTTTACGCAGGACAGATTGAGACAAAGGCTGCAGAGCTTTCAGGCGACTTCAAGGAGCTGATGGACCTCTGCGACAAATATACAAAGATGGAGATCCGTACCAATGCAGATACTCCACACGATGCTGAGGTAGCTCGTGCATTCGGTGCAAAGGGTATCGGTTTGACACGTACAGAGCACATGTTCTTCGATGATCAGAAGATCGTTGCTATGCGTGAGATGATTCTGGCAGGTACTGTAGAGGGTCGCGAGAAGGCTCTTGCCAAGCTCCTCCCATATCAGAAGGCTGACTTCTATGGAATCTTGAAGGCTATGGATGGCTGCCACGTGAACATCCGCTTGCTCGACCCACCTCTCCACGAGTTCGTACCACACGATTTGGCTGGTCAGCAGACTATGGCCAAGGAGATGGGCGTAAGCGTTGAGGAAATCAAGAAGCGCGTGAACTCTCTGGCAGAGAACAACCCAATGCTCGGTCATCGTGGTTGCCGTCTCGGTATCACATTCCCAGAGATTACAGCTATGCAGACTCGTGCCATCCTCGGTGCAGCTTGCGAGTTGAAGAAGGAAGGTTACAACCCATGTCCAGAAATCATGGTTCCTCTTATCGGTACTGTTCAGGAGCTCAAGCAGCAGAAGACTATCATCCTCGCTACTTCTAAGGAAGTATTCATCGAGTACGGCGTAGAGGTTGAGTTCGAGATCGGTACAATGATTGAGATTCCACGTGCTGCCCTTACTGCAGGTCAGATTGCAGAGGAGGCTCAGTACTTCTCATTCGGTACTAACGACTTGACACAGATGACCTTCGGTTACTCTCGTGATGACATCGCTTCATTCCTCCCTGCATACATGGAGAAGAAGATCTTGAAGGTTGACCCATTCCAGGTTCTCGACCAGGAGGGTGTTGGTCAGCTCATCAAGATGGCAGTAGAGAATGGTCGTGCTACCCGTCCTAACCTCCGCACAGGTATCTGCGGTGAGCACGGTGGTGAGCCTTCATCAGTTAAGTTCTGCGCTAAGGTTGGTATGAACTATGCTTCATGCTCTCCATTCCGTGTGCCTATCGCACGTTTGGCTGCGGCGCAGGCTGCTGTTGAGGAGTAAATCTTTTCTGAAGAAGATAAGTACGATTAATAGATTAGACAATTTGAGAGGAAAGTGTTTCGTCAGAAACACTTTCCTCTTTTTCGTTTTTTTAGCGATTGTTGGATAGAAAAACACGAAAAAACTTGCAGATTACAATTATTTTCTGTACTTTTGTCGGAAAATAGAGAAATATGGAAGGATTGGTTATGATTTATGCGACGATTACGGTCGTTGCAGGTGCTATAGCACTTTGGCTTCATACAAAATGGGGCAAGAAATTCTTGGAGAATCTCTAAATGATTTAAAGGCTTCAAAAATGAATACATTGGCTTTAACTTTTGCCGTGTGCTCAATAGTAGCATTGGCCTTTCTTGCATGGCTCTTTACTCCTTGGGGAAAGAAGTGGTCTAAGGAATTGTAGTGATGAAGAAGATAAAATATATATTATGCGCTTGCCTGATGACAGCAAGCCTGAGCATGGAAGCCAAGTCGATGAAAGACCTGCTGGTTTCGATGCCTGATGAAGTAATGCCTTGTCTCAACAAGAACATGCGACTCGAATTTGCTGAGTTGCAGGAGATGGGAGTGAAGGCTGAAGTGAAGAATCTCCTGGAAGAGGTGAGCGTGATGGATACGCTGACCCAGGACTTCGTGCAGATCCGTATGACCAAGGCTTCTACCTTGCAGATGAAGAAGCTGCCTGTGGAAAACGGAGATTCTTTGCTCTGTGTAGTCAAGACTTTCGCTGGTCCCGAGAAGGAGAGTGAACTCTATTTCTATAATCAGGATTGGAAGAAGATGGATGCCACTCGTCTCCTGGATGGTAAGCGAATGGAGGATTTGGCAGAAAGCCTTATCCAGAAACCGGATACGATGAGCGAAACTCGTTTTGCAGAACTGAAGGCGATGATAGAACCTAGAATGGTGAGTGCCTTGCTTTTGCAGAACGAAAACTCGCTGGTTGTACGCCTGTCTTTGCCATTGCTCTCTGCTGATGATAAAAAGGCAGTAAATGCAATAAAATTGCAAAGAAGTTTTAAATGGAATGGGAAATTCTTTAAAGAGAGTTAAATCTCTGTAGGTTTTTGCAATAAAATATGGAAAGTTGCAGGATTATTTGTAATTTTGCAACGTGTTTTTCATGGTATTAGATTATTAAGGTTAATAAAAGATTGGTTGTCGGGAGACAATCAATTTTTTTTTGCCCTTTTCTGAAGGCTTTAGCCCTTTACTTTTCTCTTCGTCCGATGACCGCTGGCTCTGGACGTATGGGATGTTTTAGAAGGGTGGGTTGTTTAGAAGATAAACAACCCGATGATTCCACAGATGAAAAGCAGCAATATCGGGTTTGCCTTTTTGGCCTTGGTGAAATAGAAGGCACCCAGGAACAATGCTACGCTGGCACCGAAAGCAAATGGATCTTCTGTTGGCGATCCAAAATTCTCCTTATTCATCAAGAGCACAGCTGCTGCAGCAATCAATCCGATGATGGCAGGGCGAAGACCGGCGAAGATGTCCTTCACAATCTTGGAATCCTTATGGGTTATCAGATAACGGCTGATGAGAATCATGATGATGAATGGCAGCCACATGATGGAGAGGGATGCCAGGAAGGAACCCGCCCAGGCTGCCCAGGTAGGATAACCGGCATGAAGACAAGCGGTATAACCCACATAAGTGGCGCAGTTGATGCCGATAGGACCCGGAGTAGATTGGCTGATAGCCACGATATCCGTAAACTCGGCATTGGTGAGCCAATGGTTCTTTACTACGGTTTCGTTGTGGATGAGCGACAACATCGCATATCCACCACCAAAATTAAATGTACCAATCTTGGTAAATATGATAAATAACTTTAGGAATAGCATTTTTTTACTTTGAACTTTGAACTTTGAGCTTTGAACTTTATGATTAGCTTTGCTTCTTGTACTTGCCGTAAAGCCAGCCAAGCACGCCGGCAGCAATGATGATGTAGATAGGCGAGATACCGAATGCAGCAATCAGCGCACAGCATACAAACGGAATCCAGATGTTGTAGCGGTTGATGTTCGCCGTCTTTGCCATCTTGAAGCAAGGAGCCGCAATCAGCGCCACCACAGCCGGACGAACACCCGCAAAGAACTTGCCCACCCAGTAATTATCCTTAAACTGCTGGAAGAACATGGCGATGATGAGAATGGCGATGATAGAAGGCAGGGCGATGCCGACAGCTCCCACTATGCCGCCCCATACACCCTTCGTCTTGTAGCCGATATGGCTCGCCATATCAATGGCGAAGATGCCCGGGGTAGTTTGAGCCACCACCATGATGTCCATAAATTCCTGTTTGTCCATCCATCTGTTCTTATCCACGAATTCTCTCTCCATGATAGGTATCATGGCATAGCCTCCACCTAGCGTAAAGGCACCAATCTTATTACACGTTAGGAAAAACTTTAATAACATTTTATCTTTTGTTTTAATTTCGGCTGCAAAATTACATATTATTTGTTAAATAAACTAGCTTTTTGGCGGATATTCTTAAAAAATCTGCGTTCTTTAAGAGATTTTGTGTATCTTTGCAAGATATAATCTGCAATGGCGTATCCCTTGAGAAAGAGGATGCCGCAGACAGAAAAAGAATATTAAAACCATAAGGAAATATAATAATAAGAAAATGAATCTAAAAGTTCGCTTGGCGCTGATGAACTTTCTGGAGTTCGCAGTTTGGGGAGCCTATCTCACATCTATGGGCAACTATCTCGGCAAGGCCGGAATGGGTGCTGAAATCTCCTGGTTCTATACCATCCAGGGTATAGTTTCTATCTTCATGCCTACATTGATGGGTATTGTTGCTGACAAGTATGTGCAGCCGCAACGCCTCTTGGGCTATTGCCATCTCCTGGCCGGCTTGTCGATGATAGCTCTTTTCCTGATGGGAGAGGCGAGTGCTACTCCTAACGAGACTGTCTTCATGGCGATCTATACCTTCAGCGTAGCTTTCTATATGCCTACGCTGGCGCTGTCAAATACTTCGGCGTTCACCATTCTGAAGAATCATGGACTTGATACCGTGAAGGATTTCCCTCCAATCCGCGTCTTCGGTACCGTAGGATTCATCCTTACCATGTGGATTGTTAACTGTGCTACCTGGGATAACGGTTCGTTTATGTTCCTCTTTACCGAAAATGCACATAAGTTCCAATATACCCACTTCCAGTTCCTGGTATCTGGAGTATTGGGCATCGTCCTCTTCCTCTACTGCTTCAGCCTGCCACAGTGCCCGTTGGTGAAGAAAGAGGCACGCAGCTGGATGGAGACCTGGGGCTTCGATTCCTTCAAGCTCTTCAAGAGCCGCGAGATGGCGATGTTCTTCATCTTCTCGGGTCTGCTGGGTATGAGCCTGCAGGTAACCAATGGTTATGCTACTCCGTTCATCACCAGTTTCAAGGGCGATCCTTCGATGCTGGATACATTTGCAGCCAATAATGCCACTCTCCTGGTTTCTATCTCCCAGGTGGCAGAGGCACTCTGCATTCTCCTGATTCCATACTTCCTCAAGCGCTATGGCATCAAGGTAGTGATGCTCATTGCGATGTTTGCATGGGTATTCCGCTTCGGATTCTTCGGATTGGGTAACCCTGCTTTCCCAGGCGTAACCCTCTTTATACTCTCATGTATCGTCTATGGTGTGGCATTCGATTTCTTCAATGTATCGGGTGGACTGTTCGTAGATCAGAAGTGCGAGCCTAAGGTGCGTGCTTCTGCCCAGGGACTTTTCATGCTGATGACCAATGGTTTGGGAGCCTCTGTTGGCACAATTCTTGCGGGACAGGTGATCAACCATTATTGTCATTGGGAGAATGGATATTTGATGGGCGATTGGCAGACTTGCTGGTTTATCTTCGCAGGTTATGCACTCGTGGTCGGTGTAGCCTTTGCCGTATTGTTTAGACCAAAGAAAGGATAATGAAAATGGAAAAAATAAAATTAGTTTATCAGGGAGCTTTTGCAATTCCTGATGCAGAGGAGGCTTGTGTTGTCACTCTTACTGATGCCGAGGAGGAACGTGCACTCTCCATTGTAACAGATAAGCCGATGGCTAATGAAATCAAGTTTCGTCAGCTTGATAAGGATGTCAAGCATCCGCATCTGGTAGATGTGTTGGCTAGAATGATTTGTGAACAGGGTCCTCAAGCCTATCACGTTGTTTTCGAGGCTAATGGAAACATAGGGCCTAAGGCAAAACTGGTGAATGCTACTTCTGGATCAGCGTATTCTCTTCCTCAGGATGAGGCTGTCCTGCTGGCGTTGGCCGCCGGTCTGGAGATCTTTACCAATATGGAGGTGCTTCAGAAATTCACTACACCTTTCCGCAAGGATGTGATGAGTGTGGCACTTCCTATCGTGGGGTTACCGGATTCACTTCTCAAGAAAGCACTGGAGAAAGCGGTAGAAGAAGAAAACTACGAGGGAGCTTCCTTTATCCGTGATGAGATGAAGCGCCGCCAGGAAGAAAAGGATGAAAAGAACTTGACTGATTGATCATTGATGACAGATAATTGATAACGAATGAAAGAGGTTAGATATTTCTATGTGCCGGATGCGGCAAACCAGGTAGAATTGCCCGCAGAGGAGGCTACCCATGCGCTGAGAGTGTTGCGACTGAAGGGTGGTGATGAGATTTTCCTCATGGATGGGGATGGATCTTTCTACCGTGCAGAGGTGACAGCAGCCTCCAGCAAGCGCTGTCTTTATGAAATCAAGGAGAATATGCCTCAGGAACGTGCATGGAAGGGGCATATCCATCTTGCCATTGCACCTACCAAGATGATGGAGCGCATAGAGTGGATGGCTGAGAAAGCTACGGAGATTGGATTCGATGAACTCTCTTTCCTTAATTGTCAATTTTCTGAACGAAAGGTTGTGAAGACTCCTAGGATAGATAAGATTGTCATCTCTGCCGTGAAGCAGAGTCACAAGGCATGGAAACCGGTCGTGAATGAGCTGGAGAGTTTCAAGGAGTTTATCCAGACTCCTCGTCCGGGTCGCAAGTTTATCTGTCATTGCTACGAAGAAGTAGAGAAGAAGGATTTCTTCACGGAAATCAATTCGTGCAGTATGGATTCTGATGCATCTCAGGATTCATCTGCATCCCAGGAATCCGGTGCAGCTGATATCACGGTATTGGTAGGCCCAGAAGGCGATTTCTCTATAGATGAAGTTCGTCTTGCCTTGGAGAATGGTTACGAAAGCGTATCGCTGGGAACCAGCCGACTTCGCACGGAAACGGCGGGACTTGTAGCTGTTCACATGGCGCATATTGCGAGAAGAATATAAGAAGATTATATAAGTGTTAGTTTTTGTGATGAAAAGATTGTATAAGAATTTGGTTTTGATGAGCTTAGCACTTCTCGTTGTAGTGTTAGGCTCATGCTCTGGCAGCGATTATCTCAATGCCATTCCTAAGAAAAGTACAGCTCTTATCTCGGTGGATTTGCAGCAGATGGCTTCCGATAAGAATGCGGAAGACAAGGCGGGTATGCTCAAGTCTCTGCTCCACGTGGATGATGTAGATAAGTGTGGCATCGATATCTCTGAAAAACTTTATCTCTTCGAGAGTGCCGATGGCAACCTCGGTCTCTGTGCCAAGGTGAGCGATGAGGGGGATGTGGAAGACTGGCTTGCCTCGCTTGCCAAGAAGCGCATTGCTTCGGAAGTGAAGGAGCGCAAAGGCTTTCATTTCGCAGTATTGAAGGATTCGTGGCTTGTGGGCTTCTCCGGTCAGGCGCTCCTCGTGATGGGTCCTGTGGTGGCTGATGCCCAGGCTCAGCTCCAGCAGCAGATGGTAAAGTATCTGAAAGCAGAAGAGGAGGATGGCATCACCGTTTCTCCTATGTACGAGCGTCTGCAGACCCTCTCTTCTCCTATGGCTATGGTGGCTCAGGCACAGGCTTTGCCTGAGAAGTTCGTAGCTCCATTTACCCTGGGTGCTCCTAAGGATACCGATCCTTCGCAGGTGGTCATCGCTGCCGATATGAAGGTGAAGGATGGTATCCTGCAGATTCAGGGTGAGACTTTCTCCTTTAATGAAACCATCGACAAGGCGCTGCAGAAGGCGGCACAAAACTATCGTCCTATCAAGGGCAGTTATGTGAAATCGATGCCGGATGATGCCCTGGCAGGTATCTTCATGAATGTAAATGGTGAACAGTTCCTGCCGATGATGCAGAGCAACCGCAGCCTTCAGACTCTCCTGATGGGTATCAACCAAGCTGTGGATATGGATAACATCATGCGAAGCGTAGATGGCGATATGGCCATCGTCTTGCCTACACTGGGCGATGCAGACCTGAAGATGATGATGGCTGCTAAGTTGGCGCATAGCAAGTGGTTGGGTGATGTAGATTACTGGAAGACTTCATGTCCTGCTGGTGCCAAGATAGCCAACTGGGGTAAGAATTCCTATTTCTATACCGATGGCAAGACTTCCTTCTATTTCGGCGTAACCGATGACAAGCAGTTCTTCAGCGGCAGCGATGAGCTGACAGCTCAGTATGCGGTGAAGCCAAGCAATCATCCGATAGATGCCAAGATTCAGAAGCTTATCGTGGGACAGAAGCTGGCGATGGTCATCAATCTCGCCAAGAGTTCTGATGGCAGCGGCACAGGCAAGGATGATGCCATCTCAACTGTTACTGGTCTGCTTGCTCCAGTCTTCGGAAATCTTACTTCTGTGGTTTATACTTTAAAGTAAAAAGAAAAAACATTAAACAATAAAACAAAGTGGAAAAGATTCAGCTTCATTCCGTTCTTCCTCAGGTTTTCGCCCAGCGTGAAGACCTGCATTCGGAGATATGGAAGCAGGATGTTACCTTCGAGAAAGGTCATCTCTATCTGGTTGAGGCTGAGAGTGGTAGCGGAAAGAGTACTTTCTGCAGCTACGTGCTCGGCTATCGTCACGACTACAGCGGAAGCGTGATGTTTGATAATGATGTTACCGCCAATTATAAGGTTTCCGATTGGGTAGAGATGCGAAAGCGTCATATCAGTCATCTCTTTCAGGAACTCCGTCTCTTTCCAGAGCTTACGGCGATGGAGAATGTAGAGATCAAGAACAAGATTACCGGTTTCAAGAGCCGCGAACAGATTCTGCAGTGGTTTGATATGCTTGGTATCGCCGATAAGGTGGATGCCAAGGTAGGGAAGATGTCGTTCGGTCAGCAGCAGCGTGTAGCGATGATGCGTGCCCTCTGCCAGCCTTTCGATTTCATTCTTGCAGATGAACCGATCAGTCACCTCGACGACAACAATTCCCGCATCATGGGCGAAATCATGATGAAGGAGGCGAAGGAGCAGGGGGCTGGCGTCATCGTGACCAGTATCGGTAAGCACATGGACTTAAACTATGAACATATATTTAGATTATGAATCTCGTTTGGAAGTTACTCCGTCAGCATATCAGCATACCTCAGTTTGCAGGCTTTGCCTTTGCTAATCTCTTCGGTATGCTCATCGTACTTTTCGGTTTTCAGTTTTATCAGGATGTGCTGCCTGTCTTCACCCAGCAAGACAGTTTTATGAAAGCCGACTATCTCATCATGAGCAAGAAAATAGGTATGGGCAATACCATCAGCGGTCGCTCCAATACCTTTTCGGGAGCAGAGATGGATGATGTCAGCGACCAGAAGTTCGTGAAGAAGATAGGCAAGTTTACCTCTACCGAGTACAAGGTAGATGCGCAGATGGGCGTAAATGGTGTGAATGTATTGAACAGTGAGCTTTTCTTCGAAAGTGTTCCTGATGGTTTCGTGGATGTTCCGCTCAAGGATTGGAAATACACACCTGGCGAGAAGGTGGTTCCAATTATCCTCCCGCGTACCTATATTAATATGTATAACTTCGGATTCGCCCAGAGCCATTCGCTTCCTAAGATCAGTGATGGTCTGATGGGAATGATTGATTTCAATATCTGCATTCAGGCTGGTGGCAAGAAAGAACTGTTCAAGGGAAAGGTCATTGGATTCTCCTCCCGTCTCAACACGATTCTCGTGCCACAGGCGTTTATGGATTGGAGCAACCAGGAGTTTGCGCCTAACCAGAAGAGCGATCCTACCCGTCTGATCGTAGAGGTAGGCAATCCGGGCGACGAAAATATCACCAAATATCTAGATGACAACGGTTATGAGGTAGAGACAGATAAGCTCGATGCCGAGAAGACCACCTATTTCCTCCGTATGATGGTATCGATGGTGATGATTATCGGTCTTGTGATTTCCGTTCTGAGTTTCTATATCTTGATGCTCAGCATCTATCTTCTGGTGCAGAAGAACTCTTCCAAGTTGGAGAATCTGCTCTTGATAGGTTACAGTCCGGGCAATGTGGCGAAGCCATATCAGGTGCTCACCATCTCTCTGAACATCGTGGTTCTGGTCATCGCCTGGGTCATCCTCTTCTTCCTGCGAGGATACTACATGGATTTCATCGAGGCACTCTTCCCGGACATCGAAGAGGGAACGATGCTTCCAGCCATAGCCTTAGGCTTTGCTCTCTTCCTGGTAGTTTCGGTTTTGAATATAGTAGCCATCCGTCGCAAGGTAATGAGTATCTGGCAGCGAAAGGAGTAGCCGCTACCCCTCAAAAAAACTATAAGCAAACACCCCGTTATTAATAACAATTTAAAGAAAATCTGCGTTATTTGCTTAACGCAGATTTTTTTTGTGTTATAAAACATCATTTTTAATGCAGATGTAACATTTATATCGATTTTTTTGTTTATATTTGCACTCGAAATCAATATTAAGGGAATATTTCCCCGTATTATTAATTAATTTTTATAAAAAAGGTATGCAGAAAAGATTGCATTTATTAATGGCTTTGCTCGCCTTTATGGTAACTACAGCCATGGCACAGATTACTACTTCTGGTTTAAGTGGTTCTGTGACTGCAAGTGGTGAAGACGTGATTGGCGCAACGATTGAGGCCGTTCACGTTCCTTCTGGAACTCGTTACAAAGCTGTAACCAACATTGATGGTATGTTCACTATCAATGGTATGCGTGTCGGCGGTCCTTACGAAGTCAAGATCAGCTACATCGGCTACAAGACTAAGGTCGTAAAGAACGTCACCCTTCAGCTTGGTGAAACTTACAACTTGAAAGAAACTCTTGATGAGGATGCTAAGCAGCTTGGCGAAGTTGTAGTAGTAGCAAAGGGTTCCAAGTTCAGTGTAGAGAAGACTGGTGCTTCTACCAACATCTCTAATGCACAGATTGCTAACATGCCAACTGTTAGCCGTAGCATTACTGATATCACCCGTCTTTCTCCTTATGGTGGAAACGGAATGTCATTCGCAGGTGCTGATGGCCGTACAGCCAACTTCACTGTGGATGGTGCAAACTTCAACAACAACTTCGGCTTGAGCTCAAAGCTTCCTGGTGGTGGTGCTCCTATCTCTCTGGATGCTATCGAGGAAATGCAGGTTGTTATCTCTCCTTATGATGTTCGTCAGACTAACTTCGTTGGTGGTGGTGTCAATGCTATTACCAAGTCTGGTACCAACAACTTCAAGGGTAGCGCTTACGTATATCACAAGAATGAGAACATGCGTGGTGATGCTATCGAGCGTGAACAGATTTCTGGTGCACGTGAGAAGGATCAGCAGACTACTTGGGGTTTCTCTCTCGGTGGTCCTATCATCAAGAACAAGTTGTTCTTCTTCGCTAACGGTGAAATGGTCAAGACTCCTACAGTGGTAAACCGCTGGAGAGGTTCTGAGGATGGTATTGGTGATGCTGTGAACTATATCTCTCGTACCAAGCTTGCTGATTTGGAGAGAGTTTCTAAGTTCGTTAAGGATAAGTATGGTTACGATACAGGTTCATGGACCAACTTCCCTGCAGACGAGAGCAATTACAAGCTCCTCTTCCGTGTTGACTGGAACATCACAGACAAGCATCACTTGGCTGTACGCTACAACTATACCAAGAACCGTTCTTGGCAGGCTCCTAACGCATCATCTATGGATGGTGGTACACGTGCATCTGGTAGCCGTATGTCTCAGTACTCTATGTCATTTGCCAACAGTATGTATGCCAATGACAACCTCGTGAACTCTTGGACAGTTGACTTGAACAGCCGTTTCACAGACAATCTGTCTAACCAGTTCCTGTTCACATACTCTAAGTTGGATGATAGCCGTTACACTAATTCTTCAGAGTTCCCATTCATCGATATCCTCGATGGCGGACAGAAGAGTGTAGATGGAACTGCTGATGCTGATGGTACCAACAACTACATGGCTTTGGGTTATGAGTTGTTTACCTGGAACAATGCTGTACACAATACTGTATGGAATATCAAGGATGACGTAACTTACTATCTCGGTAAGCACAAGATCATCGCTGGTCTCAACTATGAGCACCAGATGGCAGACAATGCTTATCAGCGTAATGGTACTGGTTACTATCGTTACAAGAGTCTCGACGACTTCCTGAATGGTGGTATTCCAGAGGTTGTATGTTTGACTTATGGTTATGGTGGCAACAACAATCCTGCTGCCCGCGTACAGTATAACAAGGCTGGTATCTACGCTCAGGATGAGTGGCAGATGACTCCTCAGTTTAAGTTGACCTATGGTCTTCGTCTGGATGGTCTGTTCTTCGACAATTCTGACTTGATGACTAACAATGCCATTCTCGGTCTCGACTATAACGGTCGTCACATCGACTCTGGCAAGTGGCCAAACAGCTCTTTGACAGTTTCTCCTCGTATCGGTTTCGTATATGATGTATTTGGTGACAAGACATTGAAGTTCCGTGGTGGTACTGGTTTCTTCCAGGGCCGTTTGCCATTGGTATTCTTCACCAACTTGCCAACCAACTCTGGTATGATACAGTATCAGGCACAGCTGAATGCAACCAAGGCATGGAATCCTCAGACAGGTAAGAAAGAGGGTGTAGATATGACTCCATTTGCAGGTGGTCTGGTTGTTGATAAGGATGGTAAGCCAACAGCAGCAGCTCTCCGTGACAAGTTGATTTCTATGGGTTACCCAGAGAACATCACTCCTGAAGAGGGTTCTGTTCCTTCAGCAATCTCTGCTGTAGATAGAAACTTCAAGTTGCCACAGGTTTGGAAGACATCTTTCGCTGTCGATTATCAGATTCCTGTTTCATTCCCAATGTCTGTTTCTGTTGAGGGTATCTTCAACAAGACATTGAATGCAGCTACATTGACAGACTGGAGCGTACAGGATGCCAAGGGCTTCCCACGTTTCAATGGTGCCGACAACCGTCCTGTATATCCTAAGGGTTCTACCGTAGGTACAAGTGCTTATGTACTTGAGAACACAAGCCGTGGTTACGGTTGGTCTTTCTCTGCACAGGTAAATGCTCAGCCATGGGAGTGGTTGAACTTGATGGCAGCCTATACTCATACAGTATCTAAGGAGGTTACATCACTTCCTGGATCTAACGCATCTTCTGTATTGAACTATATCTCTACAGTATATGGTCCTAACAACATCAAGTTGCACAACGGACAGAATGTAACTCCTGATCGTATCATTGCTTCTGCAACGATCCACGACAAGAGCAACAACCACTATAGCTTCATCTATGAGGCATGGCGTGGTGGTTACAACTACTCTTACATGACTGTAAACGATATCAATAATGATGGTTACAACTATGATGCTCTCTACATCCCAACAGACAAGCAGGTAGCTGATAATGAGTTCCGCTTCAAGTCAGAGGATGATAAGACCCGCTTCATGGATTATGTACATGCCAACAGCTATCTGAAGAACCATCAGGGTGAGTATGCAGAGGCTTACAGCCTTTACAACCCTTGGGTACATCGTATCGACTTCAGCTACAAGCACGACTTCAAGTTTGATGTGGCTGGTCACACTAACACTATCCAGTTGAGCTTCGATATGAAGAACGTGCTTAACTTCTTCAACTCTAGCTGGGGTGTCATGAAGTACTTGAACCCAGAGATTGGTTCAGATCCACGTATCTTGCGTTACGAGGGTCAGGATGCAGAGGGTTATGCAACCTTCTCTACTCCAAAGTCAATCAATGGTAACACCAAGACTTTCGTACCAAATCACGCTATCGGTCAGTGCTGGTATGCATCAGTGGGTCTCCGTTACATCTTCTAATTAATAAAGTATCGAAATTATGAAATTTAAATATTTATTCATCGCATTGATCGCCGTAGCAGGCTTCTTTGCAAGTTGTAGCGATGATAAGGACTTAGGTCAGCTTGATGGCATTCAGCTTTCTCAGTCTTCTCTCTCTATTCCGGTAGAGGGTGGACAGGTTGAATTTGATGTTACTTCTGCTGCTGACTGGAAGTTTGTTACCAACGATAAGAAGGGCAATCCTGTGGATTCTATTCCTGCCTGGATTTCTTCTTCTTGCAAGGGTGGTAGTGCAGGTACAACTCATGTTGTCTTCAATGCTGCTGCTACAAAGGGTGCTAACAATAGTACCTTCAAGTTGGTAAGTGGTGCTCAGACTCAGTACATCACCGTGATTCAGGGTGTATTGAATCCTCCATTCTCTACCTGTGCTGAAATCCTGGCAGGTAATGATGGTGAGACTTATAAGGTGAAGGGTACGCTCACCAAGCTTTCCAATACCGTATATGGTAACTGGTATATCAAGGATGCTACCGGTGAAGTATATGTTTATGGTACACTTGATGCCAATGGTAGTGCGCAGAATTTCGCTAGCTTGAAGCTGGAGGAAGGTGATGAGGTTACCATCCAGGGTCCTAGAACCACTTATGGAGGTTCACCTCAGTTGAAAAATGTAACCGTTTTGAGCTATACTAAGTCTTTGATCAAGGTTGAAGAACTCGATAAGGATACCTTGGATAAGGCTGGTGAGGACTTCAAGGTTACTTTGACCGTAAAGGGTGAAGGCGTAACTGTTGATATCCCTGAGGCTGATCAGAGCTGGTTGTCTGTTAAGGGTATCGTTACCAGTGGTACAAAGGCTGAGATTACATTCCATGCCAATGCCAATGCAGGTGGTGCTCGTTCTTCCAGCATCGGTTTCACTTCTACCAGAGGTAAGCAGAGCTCTACTGTTACTGCTGTAGCTTATCAGTTGGGTTCTATCATCGAGTGCCCTATTGCTGACTTCAACAAGGCTGAGAAGGGTTCTACCGTTTATCGTCTGACTGGTGTCATTACCAAGGTCGCTAAAGCTCAATATGGTAATTGCTACATCAAGGATGCTACTGGTGAAACATACGTTTACGGTATCGGTGCCAAGGGCGACTTCGAGAAGAAGGGCTTGAAGGTTGGCGATGTTGTAACACTTACTGGTGTGAAGGACATCTATAATGGTACAGGTCAGATGAAGAATGCTACTTTGGAGGCTGTGAAGGTAGTAACCAAGATTTCAGTAGCTGACTTCCTGACTAAGAAAGATGACAAAAACGTATATTATATGTTGGAAGGTACCATCACAGAGTTTGCCGGTCAGAAGAATGATTTGAAGACATTTGGTAACTTCGGTTTGACAGATGCAACTGGTTCTGCTTACGTCTATGGCTTGACTGCAGGCTGGGGTGGTGAAGGCAAGAAGGCTGGTGAGCTTGGCTTGAACTTTGGCGATAAGATTACCATCATCGGTTATCATACATCATACAAGAACGCTCCTCAGGTAGGTGGTGCATTCCTCTTCTCTAAGGGAAAGTAATCTGATACGTAAGTTTAATAAATAAGTAAGGTTAAGCGAGAACGTTGCTGAGTAGGTAATGTTCTCGCTTTTCTTTTCCATAAGAATAGAGATATTCTACAATAGATTATTCATTTATAAATAAGTGTAGTTATGAAGGCAAAATGGTTTTATCTTCTTTCCTTGAGCTTCCTGCTGGCTTTCTCTGCGTGTAATAGCGACGGTGATGACCAGGGCTCTCTGAAAGATTCGAATGCGAATAAGAATGTAGTTTCTGCTTCTGTTCCTACAGAAGCAACAGGGTTGGAATTCCCTAAGATTGTGGCGAATGGTACCACTAGAAATACGGTGCTCGTTCGCAGAACGGCTGACTATGGCGTAACCTATTCCACTTACTACGATTTGGATAAGAAGTCGCCAAGATGGTGCTGCTATCAGATCTGCCAGTCTAACAATATGAAAAACTGGACTAGAAAGCAGTGGGAAGGCGCTACTTGGATGGGCAAGAAATGGAGTGGGGATCCGTTCCAGAAAGACCCGGAGGTAGATGCCGATTGCCAGCCACCGGTTAGCAAGGAGTTTAGCGGAAGTGGATATGATCGTGGTCACATCGTGGCTTCTGAGGATAGAGTTTACTGTCAGGATGCCAATGGACAGACCTTCTATATGACCAACATGTATCCTCAGATGCATAGTTTCAATGCCGGTATCTGGGAAGATATGGAGAAGCTGGTCCGTAATTTCCTTACCTACGATATGAGTACCCAGGCATCTCATGCCAAAGATACGCTTTATGTGTGCAAAGGTGGCACCATCGACTCTTCTGGTCAGATTCTGAATTATACGAAGAATGGTTATATCGTTCCGAAGTATTTCTTCTGTGCGGTTCTTCTGAAGAATGCCAAAGGTTATCAGGCTATCGGTTTCTGGTTCCGCCACAACGCTTATGGTTCGTCTGAAACGGTAAAGGGTCATGTGGTCAATATCAGGAAGCTGGAAGAGCTGACAGGACTTGATTTCTTCTGCAATCTTCCGGATGATATTGAGAGAAGTGTAGAAAATGCTTCTTGTGATCCGAATACGGTCAAGGAAAAGTGGGGATTCTAACCACTTCTCTTGTTGTATGCAATAAGAAAGAATCCGTATATGAAAAAGGGTGCGTCATCAATCTGTGACGCACCCTTTTAATTTATATGATACCAGTTGGATATTAGAACAGTTGGGCGAATGCCTCGGCTGTCTTGCCTGTATAGGTTACCATCTCTGTAACTGGCTGGTAGCCGAAATCCTTGAAGGCAAGGAGCTGGGTGGCTACAAACTGATGGTCGTCAGAGAGGCATGCCTGCAGCTTCATATTACCCATACTGATGGCTGATACCGGAAACTTCTGGATAGAAGATTCTACCTCGCTAGGGGCAGAGCTCAGGATGTTGATGAGCTTCTTGCCATCCTCTACAGAGTATTCCTTCTCCTTGATCTTGATTGCACTGTTGGTTGGTTTGTAGATCAACTTGATGGTCAAACCCATGAAACCCTTCTTTACCTGTACATCGTCGAGTGCCAATACTTCCGCACCCATATCTAAATGATTAATCTTAGCCATAATCTTATTTTCTTCTTTAAATATATATATAAATCTGTTTTTTGTAAAATATAAAAAGAAGAACTAACAGATGAGATGCCGCAGACAAATGACATAATATTTGCTGGCGACATCAAAGTGGATAGGGGCAGTTTCCTGGCGGAAAGGCTCCTTCGCACCTTCTATGACTGATAAAAGGGATGATAAAAATCGGATTCTATGGATTAGCAATCTACTGCTTGCAGATGGGTTGCCATGTATATTGCCACTTGGCAACAAACGCTGTGGACGACTGCTGCATACCCGATAGGCGGCATTGGATGCATCTTCCAGCTGGGCATCCTGCTCCTGCTGGTGAGGTGTAACCTTGGCAAGTCCATCCTTCGTATGGCTGGCTTCTGCCGCATACGATCCATCCTTCTTGTGCGTAGCATCAGCAGCTTCTACAGCTAAAGAATCCTGATGGGATAAAGAAACAGAAGCAGCAGATACCTCTCCATAGCCTGAGAAGACCATGGACATCAGAAAAATGATGTAGAGTATCAGCTGCTTCATATTTTTATAATATATAGGGTGTCAGGATTTGTTCCCCCTGACACCGGGGTGAATTAATAACTTCTTGCGATGATAACGCGAGCTACGGCAGGCTTGCCGCTCACCATATCAACACCTGGAGTCTGCTCGTAAGCGAATGGCACGCAACGGATGGTAGCCTGAGTCTCCTCCTTGATCTTTGCCTCGGTCTCGGCTGTACCGTCCCAGTGGCAGAGGAAGAAACCGCCATTCTTTACACGCTCCTTGAACTCCTCGTAGTTGTCGCACTCATATACGTGAGCATCACGGTAAGCACGAGCCTTCTCGAAGATGTTCTTCTGGATGTCTTCCAGCATATCCTTCACGCGCTCTACGATGCCGTCGAAGCTTACGTTCTCCTTCTCCAAGGTATCACGACGCATGATCTCGATGGTGTTGTTCTCCAAGTCACGGCCACCCATGGCGAGACGAACAGGTACACCCTTCAACTCGTAGTCAGCAAACTTGAAGCCAGGACGCTTAGCTGTGTTGTCATCATACTTCACGCTGATGCCCAACTCGCGGAGCTGGTCGATAACTGGCTGCAGCTTGGCTGTAATCTGAGCCAACTGCTCGTCGCCCTTGTTGATAGGAATGATCACCACCTGGATAGGAGCCAGCTTTGGAGGCAAAACCAGACCGTTGTCATCGCTGTGAACCATGATGAGGGCACCCATCAGTCGGGTAGAAACACCCCATGAAGTTGCCCATACATACTCAGGCTTGTTCTCCTTATTCAGATAGGTAACATCGAAGCTCTTGGCGAAATTCTGACCCAGGAAGTGAGAAGTACCGCTCTGCAGCGCCTTGCCATCCTGCATCATTGCCTCGATGGTATAAGTGTTGAGAGCACCGGCGAAGCGCTCTGTCTCACTCTTCACACCCTGCAATACAGGCACACCCATATACTTCTCAGCGAACTCAGCATATACCTTCAGCATCTCCTGAGCCTTTGCCTCAGCCTCTTCCTTGGTAGCATGAGCGGTATGACCCTCCTGCCAGAGGAACTCAGAAGTACGGAGGAATGGACGGGTACGCATCTCCCAACGCATCACGTTACACCACTGGTTGCAGAGGATAGGGAGATCACGCCATGAATGAATCCAGTTCTTATATGTGTTCCAGATGATGGTCTCTGAAGTAGGGCGGATGATCAGCTCCTCATCGAGCTTGGCATTAGGATCCACCTCAACCTCTGTACCATCTTCTGTAGAACGAAGACGATAGTGAGTAACCACAGCACACTCCTTGGCGAAACCTGCCACGTGCTCTGCCTCACGAGAGAAGAAGCTCTTCGGGATGAGGAGAGGGAAGTATGCGTTCTGTACACCTGTCTGCTTAAACATCTTGTCGAGCTGCTGCTGCATCTTCTCCCAGATTGCATAGCCGTATGGTTTGATGATCATACAACCACGAACTGGTGACAACTCTGCGAGGTCAGCCTTTACTACCAAATCATTGTACCACTGACTGTAGTTGTCAGCGCGCTTGGTTAAATTCTTAAGTTCTTTAGCCATATTACTAATTATATATTTTGTTTTTAAATTCTGCTTGATATTTTGAGCGTGTAAACACGATGTATCTTGAGCGTGAAAACACGGCCAATAGGGAATTTCCGCCCCGAAATAGGCGATTTCCTTTCGCCATTTGGACAAATACCCTTAAATTTGCATGCAAAATTACAAAAAAATATTAGAAAACCCTCCATATTGGAGAAAAAAGACGTATCTTTGCATTTAAATAACATAAATATAGGAGAATTATAGTATGAAAAAGATGAAATTTACTGCTGCAGCGCTCTCAATGCTGCTCGTTTTGGGAAGTTGTGGAACTAGTCAGAAGACTGGTACAGCTGCTGGTGCAGGTGCTGGTGCTGCTCTTGGTGCCTTGGTTGGTGGTTTGCTCAATAACAGCCATCGTGGTACTGGTGCAGTGGTAGGTGCTGCTATCGGTGCTGCTGTTGGTGGTACAGCGGGTAACTTGATTGGAAAGCACATGGATAAGGTTAAGGCTGAGGCAGAGGCTGTGAAGAATGCGCAGGTTTCTACCGTTACAGATGCCAATGGTTTGACAGCTGTCAAGGTAACCTTCGATTCTGGTATCCTCTTCCAGACCAACAAATATACGCTCAATGCAAGCGCTAAGAACGACTTGGCTCAGTTTGCCCAGGTCTTGAAGAACAATGCCGACTGCGAGGTAGCTATCCAGGGTTACACCGATGCTACAGGTAATGATGGCATCAACTTGCCTTTGAGCCAGAATCGTGCCAATGCCGTTTCTAACTACTTGAAGTCATGCGGTGTTACCAGCAGCCAGATCAAGAGCGTAGAGGGTTTGGGTTCAGCTAATCCTGTGGTGAATACTACAGCAGCCTGCGCTCAGAACCGTCGTGTAGAGGTTTACATGTATGCTAGCCAGGCAATGGTGAATGCTGCTAACAATGGTACATTGAAGTAAAAACGAATGAGGTTCCCGGAAGGGAAAAAGAAGATAGATGATTCTAAAAAAGATCAGAAATATCGTAAGATGGGTGGTGGTGCTGTTTTTCAGTACCACCATTCTTGCTGTAGTAGCCTACCGTTTTATTCCGGTATATGTTACTCCGTTGATGATAATCCGCTGTTTTCAGCAAGTGGCTGATGGTGAAAGTATTACCTTGCATCATCACTGGGTTTCGATGGATAAGATTTCCCCTCACATGCCTGTGGCGGTGATGGCGAGCGAGGATGCCCGATTCCTCAAGCATCATGGCTTCGACTTCAATGCCATCGAGAGTGCTGCCAAGAATAATGCCCGTGGCGGTAAGGTGCATGGTGCCAGTACCATCAGTCAGCAGACCGCCAAGAACGTTTTCCTCTGGCCGGGCCGTTCCTGGACCCGCAAGGGATTTGAGGTGTATTTCACCTTTCTCATCGAAATGATGTGGAGCAAGCAGCGCATCATGGAGGTCTATCTCAACAGTATCGAGATGGGACCGGGTATCTATGGTGTAGATGCCGTGGCTGAGTATCATTTCAACAAGAAAGCGCAGGACCTCTTCCGTGGCGAGTGTGCCCTGATAGCTGCTACGCTGCCTAATCCTAGAAAGTTCAGCTCCCTGTATCCGAGTGCTTATATGAAGAAGCGCCAGCGACAGATTGAACATCAGATGAAATTCATCCCTTCGTTCCCTCGTGAGGGTGAAGACTACGACCCAAGCACGGCTGTAGGAGGATATAGGGGGAAGTGATTGTTTGTTAACAGTTGATAGTTTATAGTTTTTCCTGTAAATATTGATTAATGGATTTATTGAACGACTTGAATGATGCGCAGCGTGCTGCGGTAGAGTATATTGACGGACCTTCGCTGGTGATTGCCGGTGCAGGTTCGGGCAAAACGCGTGTGCTTACCTATAAGATTGCTTATCTCCTGAGCCAGGGCATGAAGCCTTGGAGCATTATGGCACTTACCTTTACCAATAAGGCGGCAAGGGAGATGAAGCAACGTATCGGAAAACTGGTGGGCGATGACCTCGCCCAGCATCTCTACATGGGTACCTTCCATTGCATCTTCTCCCGTATTCTCCGTGCCGAAGCTGAGCATATCGGTTTCAATAATAACTTTACCATCTATGATGAAAGTGACTCACGTTCACTGCTGAAGGCAATCATCAAGGAGATGGGACTGGATGACAAGACCTATAAGCCTGCTGCCGTTCATGCCCGGATTTCGATGGCGAAGAACAACCTGGTAACTGCCGAAGCCTACGATAGCGACCCTGCCATCCTGGAGCAGAACACGCGTGCCAGGATGCCTGCCATCGGAAAGATTTATGTGGCTTATGTGCAGCGTTGCCGTCAGGCGAATGCGATGGACTTTGATGATCTCCTGATGCTTACTTTTCAGCTTTTCAGAGATCACGAGGAAATCAGACAGAAGTATGCCGGCAGGTTCGATTATATCCTGGTGGATGAGTATCAGGATACCAACCATGTGCAGATGTCTATCGTGATGCAGCTCTGTAAGGAAAAACTGCGTGTTTGTGCCGTGGGTGATGATTCGCAGAGTATCTATAGCTTCCGTGGCGCCAACATCGACAATATATTGAATTATCAGAAACAATTGCCTGGAACCCAGCTCTTTAAGCTGGAACAGAACTACCGATCTACTCAAACCATCGTAGAGGCAGCCAACAGTCTGATTCATCATAACCGCAATCAGATTCAGAAAGAGGTGTTCAGCAAAAATGATAAAGGAGAGAAGATTCTGTATAAGCCTGCCTACAGCGACAAGGAGGAGGCACTGATAGTGGCGAAGAATATCCAGCGCATCAAGCGGCAGGATGATTGCGGATACGATCAATTTGCCATTCTCTATCGTACCAATGCCCAGAGCCGCAGCTTCGAGGAGGAATTCAGAAAGCAGGGCATTCCATATCGTATTTATGGTGGATTGAGTTTCTATCAGCGTAAGGAAATCAAGGATATCATCGCCTATTTCCGCCTTGTTGCCAACCCTGACGATGAGGAGGCTTTCAAGCGTATCATCAATTATCCGGCTCGTGGCATCGGTGCTGCTACCGTGACGAAGATTGCCGATTGTGCGCATCAGAACCAGGTGAGTTTCTGGGAGGTGATAGGTAATGTGGAGCATTACGGACTGAATGTCAACAAGGGTACGCAGACGAAGCTCGAGAATTTCCGCCTGCTCATCTCTTCATTCATCGACCGTTTGCATACTCTGGATGTCTATGAACTGGGTGATGCCATCATCAGGGAGAGTAGAATCAGCGAGGATATCATGTCGGGCAAGAATGCCGATGACCTGGCTCGCCAGGAAAACCTGGAGGAGTTTCTGAGTGGTATGCAGACCTTCGTGGCAGGACGCCAGGAAGAGGGACGAATGGATGAAGCTTATCTTACTGATTATCTGCAGGACGTGGCGCTGCTGACGGATGCGGATAGTGAGGGAGAGAAGGATGAACCGAGAGTTTCGCTCATGACGATTCATGCGGCAAAGGGTCTGGAGTTTGCTACTGTTTTCGTAGTAGGTTTGGAGGAGAATATCTTCCCGAGTCCGCTTGCTGCAGTTTCTGTCAGGGAGCTGGAAGAGGAGCGTCGTCTGCTCTATGTAGCGATTACCCGTGCCGAGAAGCATTGCATCCTGACCAATGCCAAGAACCGTTTCCGATATGGCAAGATGGAATTTGATAATCCGAGCCGCTTCATCGATGAGATTGATGCCAGTCTGATAGAGGGAGGAGAAGAGGCTCCTGAATCTTCATTCGGTGGGGAAAGAAGTTCATTTGGTGGCTATGGTTCTGATGGTGGCTATGGTGGAAGAATGCCATGGGATAGGGACCGGTCTGGCTATAGACGTGATTATCAAAACTCTAAGCCTGTAGCTTCGCAGTTCATGGCTGATCCTAAACCAGGATTCAAATCTGTAAGAGCTGTGAATGCTGTACATAGAATCATGGGTGATACCACTAGTTCTTCATCCGTTGCATCAGCTGGTTCTTCTGCTTCTAATGCTTCCTCTGCAGCCGGTTCTCTCAGCGAGGGCTGTAGAATCGAGCATCAGCGTTTTGGAATAGGAACGGTATTGAAGATAGAAGGTACCGGCGAGAACACGAAGGCTACCGTAGAGTTCCAGAATGCAGGAACCAAGCAGTTGCTTCTGAAGTTTGCCAAGTTCACCATTCTCTCATAGAAAATAGAAAGAAGATAAAACTGAGGATATGAAAAAATCCCAGCTGGAAAAGAACTTCCAGCTGGGATTTTTTCATATAGAATCTTTTATAAAGCTTCATCATCAGGACGCTGAATGGCAGGCTTCTTGATTTTTGGAAGATGCTTCTTGCGTCTCAGCCAGGCAGCCTTGCGCTGCTCGTAATCTTCGCGGTGGCGTTCAAGAAAATTATCTGCCATGAATTTATTCCTTGAACTTACTGTAGATCACCTTGATCTGAACAGGACCTGTAGCCACCCGCTTGCCGTCCTTGGTGGTGTAATCCTTGTCATGATCATCCGTCGCCTTGATCAGTCGGGTAGAGGTGAGCTGCATATCGTGATTGATCTTGGTAATCACGGTAGCATTGTTCTGTGTACTTGTGGTCAAGGTCACAGGTACCAGCACCACCTTGTTCCAGTTTTCACTCTTGCCCTTGTTCCTGTACATCGCCGTAACCAGGTTACTGATGTTATAGAAGGTGTAGGCATTCTTCACGCCTGTAGAGTTCTTGTTGTAAGAAGCCGTATAGGAGGTGCGGTTGTCTGTCAGCTTGTTCTTCTCGAAGAAGGCATCCAGACTGTCTTTCTGTACCATCAGGATAGTAGAAGGAACGCTGAACTGATAGTCGTTGTTGTTATCTACATTGTTCATTCTAGGGAAAGAGATGGTAGCTGTATTCAGCGTATCCTTCTCATGACCCTTCATGATATCCTCTACTGGCAGCGTTACTTCTGTGAAGATGCCGGCTGGTGACTTCAGGTAGGTGCAGCTCTCATCCTTTGCCAGATTAGCCAATGTCTTGGTGTCGTTGGTAATCTTGTTGAGCTGCAGCACCTCTTCTGTACCGTCAAAGCGGTTGAAAGCGAGACCTGTTACGATACTGTCGTTGCCCGCAGAGTTCTTCACCGTCTTCTTGATCTTGTAGTAAAACTGCAACTCGGTATTCCAGATATTGGCTACGTTCCCGATACCACCGGCATTCTTGATATAGAAACCCGGACAAACCTTGTTGAGGAAATCCCAGTTGGTCTTGAAGTACTCAGGGTGCTCCACGAAGGTATTCATCACGTAAGAACCGTAGTTCTTGTAGGTCTTGCCATCCTTTGCCTTATATTGCTTGTTCAGATAGATCTTGAAAGCCATCGTCGTGCTGTTCAGGTTATAGGTGGTGCTCGACTTATAGTTGTTCTCGCTCACCCAGTTGTCCTTGAAGGCATCATAGTCTGAGTAATACTCCTGATTCTCGCTCATCGGCTTACTCATTTCATAGGCAGTAGCCTTCATCGGTGCGAGGGTATCACCGTATGTAGTCTTGTATGATACCAGGAGATAGCATGAGTCTGCCTCGATCCTGCCTTCGTGTGCATTGCGGATGTACTCCAAAGTGTCCAGACTGAATGATGACAATACGCCAAACTGGGTCATATAGTCGCCAGCTACGTAGGTGCCGGTCTCAGGATCCTTCACATTACCGATCATACCCGTATTGTTTCGGCTCAGAACCGGGCCGGAAACGATGGAGCGTGAGGTGACGTTGAACACCTGGTCTTTGATAGAGATGTTATCAACGTCGTTGGTGATCGACGATCCGATGTTGTCGGTGGTGTCATCACATGCAGCAATAGTCATCGCTGCTATAAATAACGCTGTAAATAGTCTTAAAATCTTCATTATCCTTGAAATGTGTCTAATTTCTGAAGCTTACTCCTCATCAGGGCATACTTCGTTGATGAATGTCTTGTAGGCATCCGCAAAGTCATCGCCAGGATAAGCGAGGGTTGGCTTGCTCTTCTCATTGGCATAATCCAAGAGAGTTCTGTTTGCCAGGCTTTCGCCTTCAATCACGCCGTCGCTGTAGTCGATGGCCATCTTGCCCAACTCGATGAAGTCGAAGTCCTCCTTGTAGTCAGCGAGCAGTTCCGACTTGGCATCACGGAACTCCACGCAGCGCTTGAAGTGTGTGCCGAGTTCGCCCTTCAGCTCGTTGGTATAGAGTGAGATGATCACCTTTGAGTTGGCGAAGGAAGGCTCCTCAGCGTATGCCGTCTTGATATAGAAAGGAACCACAGCGCTTACCCAGCCCTGACATACGATGACGTCTGGCTGCCAGCGAAGCTTCTTCACGGTTTCCAGTACGCCGCGTGCGAAGAAGATGGCGCGCTCCCCATTATCTTTATATTCCACACCCTGCTCGTCGGCTGCCATCTGGCGGCGGGTGAAGTAATCGTCGTTATCAATGAAATAGATTTGTTGACGTGTTGTTGGTATAGATGCAACCTTGATGATCAGCGGATGGTCTGTATCATCGATGATAAGGTTCATACCAGACAGGCGAATCACCTCGTGCAGCTGGCCGCGACGCTCATTGATGGTGCCCCATTTAGGCATAAAGGTGCGAATCTCAAAGCCTGCTTCCTGCATTTTCTGAGGTAATTCGCGTCCCATGATAGACATGTGGGTCTCGGCTACGTATGGGTCGATCTCCTGATTGATAAATAATACTTTCTTTGCCATAAATTTAATTATTATTCTTACGAATTAGGTGCAAAGGTACAAAAAAAACTCCAAAAAAGCGTATTTTTCTTCTGAAATTCAATAATTTCGGCAATAATTCGCATATTTTTAGGTTTTTTCTTTCTTATTTGAGAAAAAAGTTGTTATTTTGCACCCGAAAACAGATAAGAAGATGAAAGTAATCAATAAGATTGTTGACCTCCAGAACGAACTTTTCAATCGTCGCAAGGAGGGAAAGGAAATCGGCCTTGTGCCAACTATGGGCGCGCTTCATGAGGGTCATGCCTCTCTGGTAAAGCGCAGTGTTGAGGAAAATGGTGTTACGGTAGTTTCCGTTTTCTTGAATCCTACTCAGTTTAATGACAAGGGTGACCTGGAGCGTTATCCACGTACACTCGATGCTGACTGCAAGCTCCTTGAGGCTTGTGGCGCTGACTATGTGTTTGCTCCTTCTGTCGAGGAGATGTATCCTACACCGGATACCCGCCACTTCGAGTTCCCTCCGGTAAGTACCGTGATGGAGGGTGCCAAGCGTCCGGGCCACTTCAATGGTGTATGCCAGGTAGTAAGTCGCCTGTTCTATATCGTTTGTCCTACGCGTGCTTATTTCGGAGAAAAAGACTGGCAGCAGATTGCTGTCATCAAGCAGCTCGTGAAGTACATCAATAGCGATGTGCAGATTGTGGAGTGTCCTATCATCCGTGACGAGGATGGATTGGCTAAGAGCAGCCGTAATACATTGCTGACCGCTGATGAGCGTGCCATCGCACCGAATATCTACAAGGCTCTGAAGGCGAGCGTAGAGTTTGCCAAGAATCATACCGTGCAGGAAACTCACGACAAAGTGGTGAGCGACATCAATGCCGTAGAGGGTCTGGAGGTGGAGTATTTCCAGATTGTGGATGGCGATAGCCTGCAGGATGTGGCATCATGGGAGGATAGCGCCTACGTGGTAGGTTGCATCACCGTATATTGCGGCAAGACTCCTATCCGTCTCATCGACCATATCAAGTATAAAGGATAATTCCTCTATAGATTTCTTTATTAAGTTTAATCCGTAATAGATAAAAGTAATAACAGAACAATGCAGATTGAAGTATTGAAGAGTAAGCTCCATTGTGTGACCGTAACTGAGGCTAACCTGAATTACATGGGTAGCATCACGATAGATGAGGATCTGATGGACGCAGCTAACCTGATAGCAGGAGAGAAGGTGCAGATTGTGGATAACAATAATGGCGAGCGCCTGGAGACCTATATCATTAAGGGTGAGCGTGGCAGCGGTTGTATCTGTCTGAATGGTGCAGCAGCCCGCAAGGTGCAGGTGGGTGATACCGTCATCATCATCGCCTATGCCCTGATGGACTTTGAGGAGGCTAAGACCTTCAAGCCTACCGTGGTTTTTCCGAAAGAGGGAAACAGGGTTTAATATTCAATGGAAACAAAAGAAAGGGTGTGTCATAGACTTATGGCACACCCTTTCTTTTGTTTTATTACTATATAATTTAAGGTGTAATTACGATTGGTTAAGGATAGATCTCAATATGGCTGCTGCCGGAGTTGCCATTCTTGATGATCCTTATCTGGGTGGTGATGCGCTCGCTCATCGTGTCGGTATGACTGATGACGCCCACCTTCTTGCCTTGCGAACTTTGCAGCATGGCGAGGGAGTCGATGACGGTGGCTAGGGTATCGGGGTCGAGGGTTCCGAAGCCTTCGTCGATGAACAGGTTCTCGAAGGAGATGTTGCGGGAGGATAACGCCGACAAGCCCAAGGCGAGACCGAGACTCACGATGAAGGTTTCGCCACCTGATAGGGAGGTGGTGTCTCGGATATCGTCGGCACGGTCGTGGTCGATGACTCGGATGCCCAGGGAATGCTTCACCTGTTGCAGTTCGTAACGGCTGTTGAACTTTCTGATTTCCTGGTTGGCGTGCGCTATCAGGAAACTGAGCGTATAGCATTGGGCTATCTTTCGCAGCGTCTTGCCGTCTGCTCCGATGGCATCCGTAATGGCTGTCCAGTCGTCCTTTTCCTGTGTTACGAGATTCAGAGCCTCAGCCTTGTCACCTAACTGCTTCACGGCTTCCTGATGGTTCTGCATCCTAGCGTTGGCAGCAATCAGTTCGTTGCGCTGGCTTCTCTCCTGATACTCCTGCTGAATGGCTAGGAGAGCATCACGGGTTTGGGCAGGCTGATGTTCCAAGTGCTGCTGATGCGCCTTTTCTGCGCTCTGGTAAAGAGCAGTTGTTGAAGCCACGGCTTTCTCCTTTTCGTCCTTTTCCCGTCGGATGGCATTCCAGTCTTCGGCAGAGTGAAGCATCTCCCGGATGGTATTTCGTTCGATAAGGCTTGGCTCGATACTTCTTTCCTCGATGCCTTCCTCTTCGGAGTCTTTTCCTTCGATGCTCTTTTCTTCAAGCTGCTTGTTATATTCCTCAATCCAAAGGTCGAGTTCCTTTTCCTTCTCTTGCAGATTCTCTTTCATCGTCTTGTTCTGAGACAGCATGGTTTGATGCGAACCTTTACTGTTGGCAAGTTCAGCCTTCAGTTTGTTGATATTCTCGTTCTGGTTATCAGCTGCTTTCGTTGCCTCATCCTTTGCTGCTGTCAGTCTTTGTTCAGCCGCATCTGGTTCTTCTCCATTCAGAATCTGCTTGTATTTCTCCTGCCATTCTTCCATTTCCTTCTTGGCGCTATTCCATGTCTGAAGGGCTTTCCCGTAAGCCTCCTCCTTGCTCTTTTGCTGTGAGATAAGGTTGATGGTAAGTGCTTTCTGCTTAGCCAGTTTTGTGACGCAGGTTGAAGTGTTTTCTTGAGCTTTGTTCAGTATAGTAGAAGCTTTGCTTTCATACGCAGCTTCATCCTTCACTGCCTTATCCTTGAGTTGGGTCAGCCGTTCTATCTCTTTCTGAATCTTGTTAAAGAGGCTCAGTTTGCTGCTTGCATCTTTCGCCTTGTTTTCATAGATAGGCAAGAGCAATTTCAGTTCTGCCTCTGCCTTCGGAATCTTTGGGTACTGGGCGGTGAGCGCCTTCCATTCCTCTTCGTAAGTTGCGATTTCACCCGACAGCTTTTCCTGTTGTTTCTGGAGCGTCTGTACTTCGCCATCGTTCTGTTTTCTCTCGCCGGAAAGATCCTTCTCCTGTTTCTGCTGCAGTTTCAGCAGATCTTCCTTGGCTTTCAGAAGTTGCGAGAGTTCTGTGGCGGCTTCCTCAAACTGTTTGTTGTCGGTATGATAAGGATGGGTCGTGCTGCCACAGAGCGGACAAGGCTTGCCTTCGGTCAGGTTGGCACGATGAATCTCCCATTTCTCGCTCACCATGAGGGTATAGGCATTTCTTAGCGTCAGGGTCTCTTGGGTCAGCGCCTCGATGGTCAACTTGCCCAGGGCTTCATCTATCTCTGCGTTTCTCTTGCCCAAGACAAGGATGCGCTCCTCATTCTTCTGCTTTTCTGCTGTGGCGGCATCGAGATGAGCCACAACCTTGATGGCTTGCTGGACATCCTGCAGCTTCCTGTCGGCTACAGTCTTGCTGTTCTGCAGTTCCTCTATGTTCTGTCCGGCATTCTTATTTCTTTCCGTCTCCCAAGCCTGTTCTGCGGCTTGCGTCGCTTCGTGCAGAACCTGTTTCTGCTTGGCAATCTCTTCCTTTGTCGTTTTGAGGGCAAGGTTCGCTTTCTCCGTTTCTGCTTCCCATTTTTGGATGTTTCGGGCGTTTTCCTCCACGTCTTTCAGGGCAGTTTGATTCTCTTTCTGCGTTAACTCCAATGCCTCTTTCTTTTCTTTCAGATTCGGCATTGCCGCTTCCATTTTTGTTTTCAGTGCCCTTGCTTCAGCGATGACCGGCAGCGCCTTTTCCAGCTGTTCCTGTGCCTTGCTTACTGCTTCCTTCAGGCTGGCGAGAGTTTTCTCGCTTTCATCGATGGCAGACTCTTGACTTTTGATGTTTCCTTCCGCTTTCAGAATGATTCCTTCCTGTTCGTGGATGCTTTGCGTCTGTCGCTCTACTTCCTGCAGCAGGTTGACGGCAGGCTGTACTTCATCGTGCAACTGCAGACGGAGAATCTGGGCTTGCATCGCTTTAATGGCATCGGATGCTTGCTCCATATCTGTCTGGCAGATAGTGATTTGATTTATTTGCTTATCGTTTTCCTCAAACCATTGCAGTTCTTTCGAGATGGCTTGCAACTGGCTGTCGAGTTCCTTCTCAGCCTTTTCCAGATGGGCGATTTCCTCTTGCAGTTGGGCGAGTTCTTCATCGTTCAGCAGGTTCTGTTTTACGGCTTCCACCGATGCAGCCATCTGGTTGTAGGCATCCGTCGCCTGGTCTTTTGCCTTCTTGATTTCAGTAGCGATGTTCGTATAAGTTTCCTTGCATCCGATGAGTTTTTCCAGGAGTTCGTACCGTTCGTTTTCCTTTGCCGTCAGGAAGTTGGCAAACGAGCCTTGGGCGATGAGCACGGTACGGAGAAACTGGTCGTAGTCGAGTCCGATAATGTTCGGCAGTTCGTTCCAGTCGGCAGTTTCTTCCGTCATCTCTTCGCCGTTTCTCGTGATTTTATAGAGCGCAGTCTTGGCGTTCTCGTAGCGTACCCTTTGGAATCTGACGTGCCATTCTGCGCGGTAGATGCTGCCGTTGTTGGCAAGGAAAGTGAGTTTGCTGTAGCCTTCCTTCTTGCCACGTGTCAGGATGTTTCTACTGTCGGTAGGAGCCAGTCGGTTGTTTTCGCTGGCATCTGTGGCTCCGAAAATCTCGATGTTCTGGTTCTTGTCTCCTTTCTTTCTGGGGTAGCGAGGGGCGCGGTTGTAGAGGGCAAGGCAGATGGCGTCGAGTAGGGTAGATTTGCCACTGCCCGTCGGACCTACGATGCTGAAGATGGTGCTCTCGCCTAAGGCACCTTCTTCAAAGTTGATGACCTCGCCTCCCTGTTTGTCAAGCGAAGCGAGGTTGAGTATTTCGAGTTGTAGGAATTTCATAATGATGATGTCGTTAATAAATCGGATAACATTTTCTCCTGTCTTTCGTTCATCGGAGCGTTGTGCCTGATGGCGAAGGCTTCCTTCAGCGTATCGAGCGGAGGACGGTTGATGATGTCTTCGATGCTGGTGATGTGCTGGGAACCCTGTATGGTGGAGAGGTCCAGTTGCGGGATGATGCGCTGGATTTTGCAGAGCACGGCATCCTTTTCGTTGACGAGTTTCTCCAGTTCCTTGATGTCATCGCTGGATAGCTTTTCCTGTTTCACCTTCAGCATCACGTAGTCGAAGTGGTCGCTCAGTTCGCCATCGGTTCTTTCCGAGAGTTGTGAGTTGATGAGCTTCTGCCATTTCTTGAAGGTCAGTTCCTCCTCGTCTTCGGGCAGAATGCGAAGGGAGTGCTGCGGCTTGTATTCCAGGAATTCTACTTTCCATTCCTTACTCTTGCCTGTTTTCTTTCCTTCCTCCTCTTCTCCGTGTTCTATGGTGATGAGGTCGATGCCGTGAGTGTAGTCTTTCTCTGCAAACGACATCGGGAGGATGCTTCCCGTATATCTTGCCCAGTCGGTGTTCCAGATATGTTGTCGCTTGTGGATGTGTCCGCAAGTCATATAGTCGGGATGTTCGTACCATCCTTCCAGGTCCACTTCCTCCTGTCCGCCGATGATGATTTTCTCGCTCGCATCCTTCTTGGCGATATCCGAACCCTTGGCGTACATGTGTGCCATCATGATGCACTTCCTGCCCGGGTGTTTCTTTCGAGCCTCTGCCGTCAGTTCTCTCAGAAAGTCGTTGACTCCCTGCGAGTAACTGGCGTTCTGCACCACATCGCTTCTAAGGAAAGGTACGGCGAGGACGATGACTTCTTCTCCTACCTCGTTGGTTACGGGGATGATGAGGTCATCGAAGGAATAGATCCAATGCCCGCCGGTTTTATCATCTGTTTCCTTTCCGTTCCCTTCGTCCTTGCTTTCTCCCTGCTGCCAGATTTTCCTTACGTTTCCTCTTATTTCCACGTGGTATCGGGTGAGCAGCGGACGGGGAGCCTCCAGTCGGCTGGCTGAATCGTGGTTGCCGGCGGTAATGATGACCTGCATGTTAGGGCACAGTTGGGTAGCATCGGCAAGAAACTCGTAATAAACGGTCTGTGCCGCTGCCGATGGATTTCCGTTATCAAAGATGTCTCCTGCGATGAGGAGAGCATCGGGTTTTTGTTCAGCGATTTGCTCCAGGAGCCATTTCAGGAAATGCTTGTGTTCCGGCAGACGGTCGTTGCCGTGAAACAAGTTGCCCAGGTGCCAGTCGCTGGTTGCTATTATCTTCATACTCATAAGAATGTCTAATCTTAGTCTTTTGCTTTGTCTTTGGCTTGCAATCCATTGGCCTTTGGCTTGCAATCCTTTGACCTTTGGTTTGCAATCTGACTACAAAGTTAACACTATTATTTGGGATACGCAAAGAAATAAGGTCAAAAAACGAAGAATATTGAATGGAAAAGTGAAGATATTCAGGAAAAGTCTTGTTTAATATAGGATAAAGTTGTATCTTTGCCAGGTAGAAATTTTCGTTCACCGACGTTGAACCGACATTCAGCGACGTTGAACCGCCGTTCGCCGACGCTGAACGGACATTCAACGTCGGTGAACGGAGATTTCTCCTAGGATTAAATACTTTTCTTCCTAGGGTTGTGGACTTTTCTCCTTAGGTATGATAATAAATACCGTAGGATGCAAAAGCTGCTGCAATAAGGAGTGTAACAATCTTAATAAGAAAGGAAACAGATATGGCTAAGTACAAGTTGCAGGAGTTGACAGATATGCGTGATGAAGGCAAGCGCAGAGTTTATCCCAAGATGGTGACCAACCGGACACTATCCAGAAAAGAGTTCATCAAGAGAATGCAGGGCTACCATCGTGGTATTTCGGAAAGTACCACGGAGGCTGTGTTGCTGGATGTGGCTGATATGCTGGTGGAAATGCTCTCTATGGGCTATAATGTGAATCTGGAAGGCATCGGCACCTTCTCCCTCTCCCTCGGTTTCGAGGACGATAAGCCTACGGAAATGCAGAGTGCAGATGATAAGATGACGTATCGCAAGGTGGGCGTGAAGGACATCAATTTCAAGGCATCTCCTGAATTTATCAGGGAGGTGAAGCGAGAAACCGATCGTGACCTGGAACGTGATATGGGTGGCGTAAAGGTGATTCGCAAGCAGCTGTATTCCAGGGAAGAGCGCATCGCCCGTGCCCTGGAGGTGATAGAGAAGAACGGAGTCCTCACCCTAGGCGATTATGCCTCCATCAACAACCTGAGCCGCACTTCCGCCTCTATGGAACTGAAGGAAATCACCGCCGACCGAACCTCGCCGATAGGTTGGATGGGCAACGGCAGTCACAAGGTTTGGGTGAAGAGAAAAGAATAAATCAAATGGTTCTTTATATAGGGATAGTGCCGTAGTCCAGGTATTGGAGGTGATAAGAGGAAAAGAAAATAAAACAGTTGAAAACCAATAGTTTAAGGTCACAAATTGTGACCTTAAACGCTATTTCTATGTGTTCTAATATATCAAATTGATGCAAAATGCATAAGGGGGGAAGTAGGGTGGTCGCCGCAGATTTCGCAGGATGCACGCTTCTTTAGCTTGATGGTGCGGAAGTTCATCGTCTTGGCATCGAAGGTGAGCAATCGGTCGGTGAGCAGTTCGCCCACACCGAGGAAGTACTTCAAAGCCTCGGCAGCCTGGATGGTTCCGAGCATACCAGCGATGGCACCCAGGACTCCTGCCTGGCTACTGGTAGGAACAGTGCCTGCTGGAGGTGGCTCCTTGAAGAAACAACGGTAACAAGCCGTGCCTGGAAGATGGGTGAAGGTCTGCCCCTGGAATCTCAGGATGCCGCCATGCGAGAATGCCTTGCCCAGTCGCACACAGGCGTCATTGATGAGGAACTTCGCCGGGAAGTTGTCGGTGCAATCAATGACGAAATCCCATGGCTTGATGATTTCTTCGGCATTGTCTGAGGCGAGGAAGGTATGGTAGGTTGTTACCTCCACATCAGGATTGATGGCAATCATCTTCTCCTTGGCGCTTTCCACCTTAGGGGTGTTCAAGTCCTTGGTCTGGTGAATGACCTGTCGTTGCAGGTTGCTGAGGTCAACCACATCGGCATCCACGATACCGATATGTCCCACGCCAGCCGCAGCGAGGTAGAGGGCAACTGGGGAACCCAAGCCTCCGGCACCAATGATGAGCACCTTGGCATTGAGGAGCTTTTCCTGTCCCTCGAGGCCTACATCCTGAAGGAGGATGTGGCGGCTGTATCTTTTTATCTGTTCTTCTGTTAAATCTATCATTTTATTGTACTTTATGTCTTTTTTCTTTGGAAAAAAATACTTTGTATAGCAGTTTATGCTCATACAGCAGTATAGAAAAAGGTCGCAAACTATCGTAGCTTGCGACCTTTGATATTCTTTATAAATTCCCGAATCATAAATTCCCGAATCAGGAAGTATAATTCTCAAATTACTCGATAACCACGAGAGCATCCTCTTCGAGTACAGCCTGACCAGGCTTTACGCAGATAGCTGTAACCTTGCCATCCTTCTCAGCCTCGATGTTGTTCTGCATCTTCATAGCCTCGAGAACGACAACAGTATCGCCAGCCTTTACTTCCTGACCAACAGCCACCTCGATGCTGGTAATAGTACCAGGGAGAGGAGCCTTTACAGCGTTGGCTGTATTTACGTTGGCAGCTGGAGTAGCCTCAGCATCATCAGATGCAGCAGGCTGACCGAGCACTACCTTCTTCTTCTCTGGTTCAGCTTCCTGTTCCATCTCAACCTTGTAAGCTTCGCCATTTACGTTCACGCTTGCGATGTTACCCTCAACAGCGTCAATCTGAACCTTGTATTCTTTTCCGTCAATTGTATATTTAAACTCTTTCATTTCTTTATCTTTATGGTTTGGCTGTTAAACTCAAGAACTTGGCGTTCCACATCGTCTGACGTGGCTTGATCGTAATGATGCCAGGCTCCTTGTCGTGTACGTTATTGCCCTGGTACTCATAGAGTGCCATGGCAATCGCAGCATAAATATTCTTATCCATTTATTCTAATGTTTAATTATATCATTACATTGGCATGCAGCCATGCTTCTTAGCTGGCAAGCTCTGGCGCTTGGTTGCGAGCTGAGCCAAACCACGGCAGATGCGGAAACGGGTATTGCGTGGCTCGATGACATCATCGATGTAGCCATACTGAGCAGCCTGATATGGATTAGCGAACTTGTCGGTGTATTCCTGCTCCTTCTCAGCCAGGAATGCCTTTACATCCTCGCCAGCTTCCTTCTTAGCCTTAGCTTCCTTACCACAGAGAACGGCAACGGCACCGCTGGCACCCATTACGGCAATCTCTGAAGATGGCCAAGCGAAGTTCAAGTCTGCACGCAACTGCTTGCAACCCATCACGATATGGCTACCACCATAGCTCTTACGCAATGTGATAGTGATCTTTGGCACGGTAGCCTCGCCGTAAGCGTAGAGCAACTGTGCACCGTGGAGGATGACAGCGTTGTACTCCTGACCTGTACCTGGCAAGAATCCTGGTACGTCAACGAGAGATACGATAGGAATGTTGAATGCATCGCAGAAACGAACGAAGCGGGCTGCCTTGCGGCTAGCGTTAACATCGAGTACACCAGCGTAAGCTGAAGGCTGGTTGGCTACGATACCAACGCTCTGACCATTGAAGCGGGCGAAACCTGTGATGATGTTCTTGGCGAACTTAGGCTGAACCTCGAAGAACTCTCCGTTATCAGTTACAGCGCCAATCACCTTATACATATCGTATGCCTGGTTAGGATCCTCAGGGATAATCTCGTTCAGAGTATCGTCCATACGGTCGATAGGGTCTGTGCACTCTATGCGTGGAGCCTCTTCTGTATTGTTGCTTGGGATGTAAGAGAGCAGGCTCTTGATCATCTCGATAGCCTCTTCCTCTGTTTTGGCAGCGAAGTGGGTAACACCACTCTTGGTTGCGTGAACAGATGCACCACCGAGGTGCTCAGCATCGATGTCCTCACCAGTAACGGTCTTTACCACCTTAGGACCTGTCAGGAACATATAAGAAGTCTGCTCCTTCATGATGATGAAGTCGGTCAAGGCTGGAGAGTAAACGGCACCACCTGCGCAAGGGCCCATAATAGCAGAGATCTGTGGGATGACACCAGAAGCGAGGATGTTGCGCTCGAAAATCTCACCATAACCAGCGAGGGCGCAGATACCTTCCTGGATACGGGCACCACCTGAGTCGTTCATACAGATAACAGGTGCACCCATAGTCATTGCCATATCCATTACCTTGCAGATCTTCTGTGCCATAGTCTCAGAGAGTGAACCACCATTTACGGTGAAGTCCTGAGCATATACGTAAACCAGGCGGCCGGCTATTGTAGCACTACCCGCTACCACACCATCACCGAGGTACTGCTTCTTCTCCATACCGAAGTTGGTGCAACGGTGCAGCTTAAACATGTCGTACTCCTCGAAACTGCCAGCATCTACCAACATTTCGATACGCTCACGAGCTGTATATTTGCCACGTGCATGCTGCTTCTCGATGGCCTTCTCACCACCGCCAAGACGAGCCTGTTCGCGCTTAGCGATCAGCTCCTTAATCTTTTCTACTTGTTTGCTCATAATTAATTATTATGTATAATTTCTTTTTTCGTTTATAGTGATTTGAGATGATGGATATGAACCATCATCGCATAAATCGGGCACAAAGATACGAAAAAAACCGCAGATAGCGAACTATCTACGGTTAAATATTTAGAATAATGTGAAAAATCACCATTTTTGAGTGCTAAAACTCCATGAGAATGCGGGCATTGAGCTGTCTTCCGGTGAGATAATTAGGCACGGCATACTGCTGATTTGTGACATCCGTTACCCAATAGTAGCTGTTTACATTGTCAATGCCGAAGAGATTGAGGCAATCTATGCCCACTGTAACATTCTTGAGGAATGTTCTGTGCTCATGATGGCGGTTGTCCAGTAACTGATAGCTCATTCCGATATCTGCTCGGCGATAGGCGGTGGCACGGAAACTGTTGGTTTCCAATTCTCTATGAGGTGCAGCGAATGGAAGTCCATCGGCAAAGGCAAGCTTGAGAGATAGGAGCCACTTCCTGCTGCCTGGGAAGTAATCGGTGAAGAAGAGGTTCACTGCATACCGCTGGTCGGTAGGAAGCGGGATGCTCTTGCCGTTGAGTTTCATCCTGGTATCCATCAGCGACAGGCTGAGCCAGGAATCCGTGCCGGGCACAAACTCGCCATAGAGCTTGAAGTCGAGACCTGCTGCATGACCGCTGCATTCGTTCTGTCCGTAATAAACTACCTTTACATTGCTGACAGAGTAGGGCACCAGATTGCTCAATGCCTTATAGTAGGCTTCTGCCGAGAACTTGTATCTCTGTTCATTCACCTTGAACCGGTAGTCGTAACCGGCAATGACGTGGATGCTTCGCTGACTCTTGATCTTCCGGTTGAGCGAGGCGATGGTTACTCCATTGATGCTTGAGGTATCTCTCAGCTCCTTGAAGAAAGGTGCCTGATAATAAAGTCCTGCAGCGAAACGGAGCGTCGTGTTCTCATGGTTTGCCGGAATGATAGCGAGGGAGACGCGTGGGCTCAGGATGGTTTCCCGGTTGAAGTTCCAATGACTCAGACGAAGACCATAGTTCAATGTATAGCGTGTTTGCCTGATATCGCCAGACTGGGTAGAATCTCCTCCGCTAGTGAAGCGGTAAGTGTCTTGAACATAGGCTTCTATACGGTTGGCATTCAACTCGTTTCTAGCCTTCATGGAATAGTACATATAGAGGTCTTTTCCGGTGTGAGGAATGCTGTATCCGGCAGAATCTCTCATCTCGTATTCTACGGAATTTTCTTTGATGTGCTCCCGTTTCAGCGTGACTGCAGTCTCCAAATCATGCTTCTTCACCTTATGTTTCAGCATCAGCTTGGCACTCATCACACGAGCCGTGAGATAGTTGCGAGCATGCTCGAAGTAAGTTCCTACACCTAGGTTTTCGGAGGTCTCGGTCTGGTCGAGCCAATACTGTCCCTGGATATCGTATTTTTCCTGTTCCCTGGTGTAGAAGGCACTGCCCAGGAGCGAGATGCTGGTGTTGGAGGTGATGTTGCGGGTGATGCCCAGTGTGCCGAAATAGGTGAGGAAGCGATCCTTCTCCTGACCATCGAAATATACTCTAAAGTTCTTGACGTTTTCCATTGTTCCGAAGGCGGTTTCACGGTCGGATGGTTCGAAATTGTAATGGTTATCAGAGATGTTTCCGATGAAATCAATCTTCCAGCGCTTGTTGGGCTGATAGCTCAGATAGGTTTGGTAGTCGAGATAGTTCGGCTTGTATTCTCCCTTGGTTTCCATCGAACCGAGCAGATAGGCTGTAGTCTTGTATCTCACACTGTTGAGCCAGGACAGCTTCCGGGTTCCCAATCCTATGTAGGCATCTGCTCCGAGCAGGCTGGCAGCAACGCTTCCTTCTACAATCGGGCTCTTTCCTTTCGACCTTAAGGTCTTGTAGGTGATGTCGAGTGCAGAACTCATCTTGTCTCCGTATTTGGCTGCATATCCACCCGTAGAGAATCCGATTTTATCTACCATATAGGGATTGATGATGGAGAGACCTTCCTGTTGACCGCTCCGGACGAGATAAGGACGATAAACCTCCACATTATTTATATATACGGAGTTCTCGTCGAAAGCACCGCCACGCACATTGTATTGCGATGAAAGTTCGTTGTGGGTGCTTACGCCGGCTTGCTGCTGGATGATGCCTTCTACGGCATTGCTGTTAGCTGAAGGGGCCAGTCTGGCATCCTTGAGCTTGATTTCCTGCGTCTGGTCGGTCTGGATCTTTTCTCCCGTTACATTCACTTCTCCCAGCATGGCAGCATCGGTATGGAGGACGACTTGCAGGTTTTGCTTGCCTCGAGGTTTTCTCAGCACTCTCATCTTGCTCTTGTATCCTATCATGGAGAACTTGACCATCACGCTGTCGGCAGAATGAAGGCGCATGCTGAACTCTCCCTTCAGTGAGGTAAAGGCTACCTTTCCCTGGCTTGCCACGGATACGGTGGCAAGCTCTATAGGATGGCTGTCTTCATCAGTCACCCTGCCGTGGAGTGTAAATTCCTGTGCCATCATCTTCAGGGTGGCAATCAGGCATATCGTGAGTATGAATAATCTCTGTTTCATACATTATCTAACGCAGAAACACCTTATTTATTATAATAATGAAGTAGAATAATGGAATGGATAAAAATAAAAAAGGTGAGTCATCAAAAAATGACTCACCTTTTTCATATAGAGTAGGGTAGTATTTTACTTGTCGCCAGCTTACTTGTTGCAAGCAAAATACAAACCGTCGTTAACAGCCATACGGAGCTGGTAAAGACCAATCTCGTTCTGCTCTACGTTCATCTTCTGTCCGTTAGGCAGGCAAGCCTGGATGCTGCCATCCTCGTTGAAGCTGAAGAGCTCGCGGATGTCTCCATCCTTGCTGTAAGACCAGCTCTTGTTCTTCTTGTCGAACACGAAGTAAGACTTCTCGCCAGCAGGGTCGGTAATCTCGTAGCCATTCTTCAGAGTCTTGATGGCATACAATCTGCCATCCTTGCCAGTAACTTTCTGAGTCTTGCCAACGTTGGCAATCACTTTGTCGCCAGTCCAGAACTCGATAGTGTTGAGTACAAGCAAGTCAGCTGCTGAGCAGACTGCATAAGCAGGGCTGATGACAATGAAAATCAACTCGTTGATGAACTTGTTGTCAGTTGCACGCTTGTTCCAGTTGAGCACATTGTTAGTCAAGCTGAAAGAGCCGATGCAAGAACTTAAGCACATTGAACCCAATGCGAGCGCAATGATGGTGTTAACTGTAATTTTTTTCATATTGATTCTTGTTAATGAATTACTTTGCTGATTCGAATTCACGCAGGAAGCGGGTATCGTTCTCAGAGAAGAGACGAAGGTCGCTCACACGATACTTCAGGTTGGTGATACGCTCAACGCCCATACCGAATGCATAACCGGTATATACGTTGCTGTCGATACCACAAGCCTCGAGGTCGTGAGGGTCAACCATACCGCAACCCAGGATTTCAACCCATCCTGTATGCTTGCAGAAGTTACATCCCTTGCCACCGCAGATGTTGCAGGAGATATCCATCTCTGCGCTAGGTTCTGTGAATGGGAAGTAGCTAGGGCGCAGACGGATCTTGGTATCTGCACCGAACATCTCGCGAGCGAAGGTGAGGAGCACCTGCTTGAGGTCGGTGAAGCTTACGTTCTTATCTACATAGAGACCTTCTACCTGGTGGAAGAAGCAGTGAGCACGTGCGCTGATAGCCTCGTTGCGATATACTCGTCCTGGGCACAATACGCGGATAGGTGGCTCGTGGGTCTCCATATAGTGAGCCTCGTCGTTAGAGGTATGGCTACGGAGAAGTACATTCTTGGTAACATCATCGGAGTCGGTCTTCTCGATGAAGAATGTATCCTGCATGTCGCGGGCTGGATGATCGGCAGCGAAGTTCAGCATGGTGAATACGTGCTTGTCGTCATCTACCTCTGGACCCTGATAGAGAGTGAATCCCATGCGGCCGAAGATGTCGATGATCTGATTCTTCACCACGGTCAATGGATGGCGGGTTCCGAGCGCTACAGGATAAGCTGTACGGGTCAGGTCGATGTCATCGCTTGAAGACTCTGCCTCCTCCATCTGTTCTTTCAGACCATTGATTTTCTCAAGGGCTGCGTTCTTTAATTCGTTGATCTTGATACCAACCTCTTTTTTCTGGTCGCCTGGCACATTGCGGAAGTCGGCCATAAGGGCATTGATTTCACCCTTCTTGCTGAGATACTTGATGCGAAGCTGCTCTACCTCCTCTGCGTTCTGGGCAGTGAGAGCGTTGACTTCTTTCAAGAGTTCTTCGATTTTCTCTAATAACATATCTTATTATTTGTCTGTTTACAAAATTGAAGTTTAAGCGATTTGTCCGCCATAAATGGCTCGCAAAAGTCACTATTTCATCTATTTTGAGTGCAAAGATAACATTTTTTGCTTAAAATATGAAATATCTCAAAAGAAAGTTGTACTTTTGCATAGAAAATTTGAGAAATTTTATAAGTTTATGAAGAAACTCTCTTTGATAACAGTTATGTTGGCGGTGCTTACCATCGTTTGCTTCACCTCTGTAGGATGCACAGACAAGAAGCCGGCACCTGCCGTTGATTCGACTGCGGCTGATACTGCCGTAGCCGACACACAAGCTATGGACTCAACTGAGAAATTGATAGAGGAGACTCCGATGCCGAAGGCTGCAGACGAGTTGTTTGATGATTTCCTGTTCAATTTTGCAGCCAGTCGCAAACTTCAGATGGAACGCATCCATTTCCCTCTGGCAGTATATCGTAATGATAAATTAAAGAAGCACATCGCGAAGCGACATTGGAAGATGGAACATTTCTTCATGCGTCAGGATTACTACACACTTATTTTCGATAACCATAAGCAGATGAACCTGATGAAGGATACCACCATCGATCATGTGGTGATAGAGAAAGTATTCTATAGTAGAAAAGTAGTTCAGCAGTTCCTCTTCAACCGCATCAACGGTCAGTGGATGATGACCAGCATCAATTACAAGCCGATGTATCAGAATATGAATTCCAGCTTCCTGAAATTCTATGGATCCTTTGCCACGGATACGGCTTTCCAGTCTCGCCATCTGCATAATCCGGTGAAGTTTACAGGTCCAGATCCTGATGATGATTTCAGTACGATGACGGGCGAGATTGAGCCTGAGACCTGGCCTGCTTTTGCTCCGCAGTTGCCTCATGGTATGATATATAATATCATTTATGGACAGAAATATACGGAGAGCAGCCAGAAAATCTTTGTGATTCGCGGTATTGCCAATGGAATGGAAACCCGTCTTACCTTCAAGAGAATCGGGGGTAGGTGGCAGCTGATGAAGCTGGAGATGTAGTTTTTTTAGTTCACTGTTAATAATTTGACCAGATATGAAGGATATCCGAGACTATAGCCTATTGGCTCACAATACGTTTGGAATTGATGCCAAGTGCAAGCGATTCCTGGAATACTCATCGGTAGAAGAGGCACAGCAGATTGTGGCTGGGCTTACGGCTGCCGATCAGCCGCTGCTCATCCTGGGCGGGGGCAGTAATCTCCTGCTTACAGGTGATTATCAGGGCACGGTGCTCCATTCTGCCATCAAGGGCATTGAGGTGCTTGAGAATGGCGATTTGGCTGCTGCTGAGCATGATGATGCCCTGCTGAATCCTGATTGGGTGTTCCTGAACTGTGGTAGCGGCGAGGTTTTTGATGATGTGGTGGCCTATGCGGTTGAGCATGACTTCTATGGCGCTGAGAATCTGAGCATTATTCCGGGCGAAGTTGGAGCGAGTGCTATCCAGAATATCGGTGCCTACGGAGTAGAGGCAAAGGATATTATATATAAGGTGGAGGCTGTAGAGATTGCTACCGGCAAGTTGGTAGTTTTCGATAACCGGGATTGCCAGTACAGCTATCGCCAGAGTAAGTTCAAGCATGAGTGGAGAGACAAGTATCTCGTTACCCATGTCATCTATCGCCTGAAGAAGACTTATGCCCCAGACCTGGACTATGGTAACATCCGTGCATCTCTGGCGACTAAGAATATCGAACATCCTACAGCGCAGCAGCTTCGTGATGTCATCATCGAAATCCGCAATGCCAAGTTGCCTGATCCTAAGGTGCAGGGCAATGCGGGCAGCTTCTTCATGAATCCTATCGTAGAGAAGGCGAAGTATGATGCTTTAGCAGCCCAGTATCCGGGTATGCCTCATTATACCATCGACGAGGAGCATGAGAAGATTCCTGCAGGATGGATGATCGATCAGTGCGGATGGAAGGGCAAGAGCCTGGGCCGTGCCGGTGTGCATGACAAGCAGGCGTTGGTGCTTGTGAATCGTGGCGGTGCTACGGGTGAGGAGATTGTCAATCTCTGTGAGACCATCAGGAAAGATGTGAAGCAGAAGTTTGGCATTGATATCCATCCGGAAGTGAATGTAAAGTGAAAAGTGTAGAACGAAGAGTGAAGAATTCGTTTATTTTTCAGAGAAAGATTTGAATATCAATGAAGATAACATTATTGGGAACAGGAACATCTAGCGGTGTTCCTGTTTTAGGTTGTGATTGTGAGGTGTGCCGCAGCAAGGATCCACGGGATAACCGTTTGCGCTGTGCGGCGATGATAGAGACTGAGCGTACCCGTATTCTGATAGATGCAGGACCGGATATCCGTCAGCAGCTCCTGCGGGTTCCTTTCCGCAAGCTGGATGGTGTGCTGATTACGCATATCCATTACGACCATGTGGGAGGTATCGACGATCTGCGTGGTTTCTGTGTGTATGGTGATATCAATATCTATGGCGATGAAATCACCACAGAGACATTGCCGCATACGATGCCTTACTGCTTCCCTAAGGACGCGGAGAAGCTCTATCCTGGTGCTCCCAAGTTGAAGCTGCATACCATCGTACCCCATCATTCCTATCAGATTGGAGATGTCGGTTTTATGCCTATCCGGGTGATGCACGATCAACTGCCTATTCTGGGATATCGTTTCGGAAAGTTTGCCTACATCACGGATATGAAGTCGATGAGTGATGAAGAGTATGCTTACCTGGATGGCGTAGAGACCTTGGTGATCAATGCACTTCGCTTCGATAAACCTCATCATAGTCATCAATTGGTGGCTGATGCCATCCGTGTGTCGCGCAGGATAGGAGCGAAGCAGACCTACCTTACTCACGTTACTCATCAGATAGGATTGCATGATGCCGCCAATGCCCAGCTTCCTGCTGGTTTTTGCTTTGCCTACGATGGTCTGGAGCTGGAAATTGACGAAGAATAAGTCTTAATGAAATTGAAAGAAATAAAAAAGCACAACATATAAGATTAAAGAATCTTAAGAAAAAGCATTTTTTTTAGAAAAAGCTTGTGGAATTCGCAGATTCTTTCTACATTTGCATGTGTGTTTTTCATAGTATTAGATTTAAGGTTAACAAGGTATTGGGTCACGGCGGTGACCCTTTTTTGTTTTTATACCCTGGTAAAGAGCCTAGTAAAGACACAAAAAATGCGGTCTTTTGCAAGGCCGCATTTCTTATGATGGTTTTCATTCATATCTTTCTCATGAGATAGAAGGATTCTCTTATTTCTTTTTCTTGAATTTCCGGTAGAGCTTCCACGCCAGCAGAGCTCCATCGAAAGCTCCCATACCAATAGACATCATACTTTGCAGTCTCTTGCCTCTGCTTGCGTCTTTCTTGAAGGCGTCAGGCTTGGTGAAGAGAGAGTTCCACAGGGTCTTGATCTTCTTGTCGTCTGCCTCTATGCTTTTGCGAAGTGCTTCCTTGCGCAGTCTGATGTCGTTGAGGCTGTTATACTGTGGGCAACTGTTGTCGTCGTCCAGGTACCTGTTGTCATTGTTTGGCTCATTTGTCATCATCATGCTCTTTTTTATTTTTGCATAAGCAGGCTGGCTAAGAATTTCACGAGTGGTTTTTCAATCCATTGATGTCTGAAAAGGATGAAGAGAACCAGTATCAATAAGTATGCTCCCGCCACGATGCAGAATGCAGGTGCCAAGCCTACGTAATCAGCCATGGCGAATGCGGCAGCAAACGAAAGATATATCAGAGCCAAGGTGAGGAGAGTCAGCAGCAGCGATCCCATGATCAGTGCAGCGAGCAGTCTTACCACCTTGTCAGCTACATCGAGTTTCATATACTCAGATCTGAGCCCGATGTAATGCTTGAGCACCTCTACGAGTTGCCCGATGGTTTCTACATTCTTATCGCTCGAAAACATTCTTATCGCTTATTCAAGTAATAATATGTTGTACTTGTCGAAATCTCAGGGTAGTTGGGGGGCTTAAACCTCAGGAGCAACATCCTTGATATCGTCAACCAAGTCGTCAACGTCCTTGCGTGTCAACTTGATGTCGTGCTTCTTGCAGAAATCTTCTACAGCTCCAGCAATCTTGCTGCGAGTATCCTCACCCTTCTCAGGAGCAAAAATCATACCGAGTGCTGTACCAGCGATAGCGCCACCGAGGAATGCGCCAATGTAACCTAATGCCTTCATAATCTAAAAGTTTTAAATGTTATACAATATATTGATGTTAATTGTGTGATGGCGATGGCATATTGGAGTTTTGCTTCCAGATGCACTTATTTCGCTTATCAATTGCAAATATACGAATTATTCTTCAAAAAACAAGCTTTTAAGTCTTAATATTTCGTTAAAAATGTTGTTTTACGTAATGTTTAACAATCTTTATGCTGAAAACGTTTCTTTCTTTGGGATATATTTTGTATTTTCGCAGAATAAAAGCGTAAGGCTATGTATTGCCCCTATATATAATAAGGTGTAGGCTGAACTCAAGTTGAGACGGCACATATATATAATAAGGTGAAGCAATATAAAATATTTAAGTAAACACAAATACAATTTTAGAAAAGATTATGAAGAAATTATCAGTTTTGAGCTTAGGATTGTGTGCTGTTCTGGCACTCGCAAGTTGTGGTACATCTAAGGAAAGTGCCTACAAGAAGGCATACGAGAAGGCACAGCAGCAGGAGGCTCAGCAGGAACCAGCTGTTCAGGAACCAGTAGTTACTCCATTGGAAACAACAACTCCTACAGAGAGCACAACTACAGAAGTTGATAATGCTACTGTTCGCCAGGAGAATGTAGATCTCATCTCTGGTTCTGGCCTGCAGAACTTTAGCGTAGTAGTAGGTTCTTTCTCTCTGAAGGCTAATGCTGAGGGATTGGCTAGCACTCTGAAGAGCGCTGGTTATGATTCTCAGATCGTTTACAACAGTGCACGTAACATGTATCGTGTCGTTGCTTCTACATTCGTAGATAAGGCTGGTGCAGTAAAGAGCCGCAACGAGCTCCGCGCTGGCAAGTATCCAGATGCTTGGTTGCTTTTGAAGAAGTAATTTTCACGTTTCACATAGAAGATTAGAAATTTCGTAACTGAATGCGAATTTTATCTATAGACTACGGTAAGAAACGTACCGGACTGGCAGTTACCGACCCATTGCAGATCATTGCTAATGGGTTGGCAACTGTTGCTACGCCCGAACTTTTCGAATTCTGCGAAGCCTATATCCAGAAGGAGCAGGTGGAGCGCATCGTCATCGGTAAGCCTACCCAGCCCAATGGGCAGCCTAGCGAGAACCTGGCGCGTGTGGAGAATTTCTTCAACCGCTGGCGCAAGGCTCATCCCGAGGTGCCTATCGAGTACTACGATGAGCGCTTTACGTCGGTTTTGGCGCATCGTGCCATGATAGACGGCGGCGTGAAGAAGAAGACGAGAAGAGAAAACAAGGGATTGGTAGATGAGATAAGCGCTACCATCATATTACAAGACTTTATGCAATCAAGAAGATGATTTTACCAATTTATATTTATGGTCAGCCTGTATTGAGAAAAGTGGCTGAAGATATCACCCCTGATTATCCTGAGTTGAAGGAATTAATCAATAATATGTACGAGACTCTCGATTCGAGCAATGGCATCGGTCTGGCTGCGCCTCAGATTGGCTTGGCTATCCGCCTGGTAGTCATTGATCTCGATGTGCTCAGCGATGATCTCCCTGAGTATAAGGGATTCCGTCATGCCTTCATCAATCCTCATATCCTGGAGTATGATGAGGAGGCTGAGAAGGATTCTTCTGATGAGGGATGTCTCTCTATTCCTGGCATCAATGAGAAGGTGGTTCGTCCTACCCGCATCCATGTGAAGTATATGGATGAGCAGTTTCAGGAGCATGATGAGTGGGTGAGCGGCTACTTGGCTCGCGTGATGCAGCATGAGTTCGATCACCTGGAGGGCACGATGTTCGTTGATCGCGTATCTCCTCTCCGTAAGAACATGATAGCTGGCAAGCTCAAGAACATAATCAAGGGTAAGTTCCGCTGCAGCTATCGTACCAAGATTCGTCGATGAAAAAGTTTATTTTCACTTTTGTGCTGGTGCTGGCTACTTTGTCAGCATCGGCGCAATATAGAGTTGACCGCCTCGTTACGGCGGGAAGAAGTGCGCTCTTCTACGAGGACTTCGTTCTTTCTATCAAGTATTTTAATCTAGCCATCGGTGCCAAGCCTTATCTCTATGAGCCTTGGTATTACCGCAGTGTGGCCAAGTTTAATCTCGATGACTATATGGGTGCCGAGAGTGATGCCTCCGAGGCGATTAACCTCAATCCGTATATCAACGATATCTACGACTTGCGTGCCATCTGCCGCATCCGTCAGCAGCGTTATGATGATGCCATTGCCGACTATAATTCTGCCATCCGACTGGAACCTCGCAACCGCAACTACTGGTTCAACCGTGCGCTCTGCCAGATGGAGGCGAAGAACTACGACAAGGCACAGCTGGAACTTGATACGGTCATCACCAAGTGGAAGGATTATTCGAATGCCTACTCCCTGAAGGCTGAGGTGTATCTGCATCAGAAGGATACGGTGCAGGCTGAGAAATGGCTCGACCAGAGCCTGAAGCTGAATCCATACGATGGTGATGCCTGGATTACACGTGCCTACATGGCGCTTGCCCGGAAGGAATGGAAGGTGGCTGATGAGGCGCTCACCAAGTCGCTTCACTTCAAGCCGAACAATGTAAACAGTTACATCAACCGGGCATTGGCTCGTATCAACATCAACAATTTACGAGGTGCGATGAGCGACTATGATGCCGCTATCGACCTGGATCCGCACAACTTCCTCGCTCACTACAACCGTGGATTGATGCGTGTGCAGTTGGGTGATGACAACCGTGCCATCACCGATTTCGACTTCGTCATCAAGATGGAGCCGAAGAATTTCATGGCGATATTCAACCGTGCGCTTTTGCATGACAAGACGGGAAACCTGAAGGCGGCTATCCGCGATTATACTACGGTAATCAATCAGTTTCCTAATTTCTGGACGGGTCTTTCCGCCCGTGCTCATTGCTATCGCCGACTGGGTATGACGGCGAAGGCTGAGCTGGATGAGTTCCGTATCTTCAAGGCACAGATGAACAAGCATCTCGGTATCCAGCCTCGCTGGAGTGCGAAGACCAAGAAGGAGATGCGCAAGCGTTCGGAGATAGACCCAAACAAGTTCGCTTCCATTGTGGTGGATGATGAGCCGAAGTATGAGCATAACTACAAGAGCGAGTATCGTGGAAGAATCCAGAACCGCCAGGTAGAGACTGCCTATCTGCCGATGTTCCAGCTTTCTTACTTCCCTAACACTCAGAATGTGAGTGGGGTACAGGCTTTCGACAAGGATGTGGAGGCGCTGAACCAGAAGATGAAGGACAAGGTTTATATCGTATGCTCCAAGGAGCAGTTGGATGAGAACAGTTCTATGAAGATCTTCTCTCTCATCGATAAGCTTTCGGCAGAACTGAGTGTGGCGAAGGATATAGAGCAGAAGAAGGCGATATTGATGCGTCGTGCCATCGCTCATAGTGTATTGCGCGATTTCGAGGCTGCCATCAGTGATTTCACCTATTATCTCTCGCTGGATGATAAGAATGCGCTGGCTTACTGGCAGCGTGCCGTCTGCCAGGCTGAGATGGATGAGTTCAACAAGGCTCAGGGCAAGGGAGTGGTGAATATCCATTCTGCCGAGGCTGATTTCAGCGATGCCATCCGCATGAACAGCAGCAATGCCTACATCTATTATAACAGGGGTAATCTGCATGCCGTAAGAAACGAGCTTTCCAAGGCGATAGATGATTATACCATTGCGCTGAAGATAGACAACCGTCTGGCTGAGGCGTATTATAATAGAGGTATCGCACGTGCCAAGAGTGGCAACCAGCAGGCTGGTATCCAGGATCTCTCGAAGGCTGGAGAGCTGGGCTTGTATGATGCCTACTCGGTAATCAAGCGATTGAATAAGACGAAATAAGTGCTTGAACAAGATGAAATAATAATAAAAAAATCCCGCAGAGCAAAATTCTGCGGGATTTTTTTGTAACATTGATTTTTATGCTTTCCAATACGGTTGGTTTTATATTTTCTTTAAACCAATTTATATTCTCGTAACCTGCTTTACGCCCTTTACGGCACTCAGTTTCTTGATGAGTGCATCCGTCTTGCCGGCATCATCGATCATCACGGTTACATTGCCCGAGAACAGGCCGTCCTTGGATGAGATGTTGATGCCTCTCATCACGAGCTTATCCTCTTTCGAGATGATGTTGGTGATGTTGCTCACGATGCCGATATCATCGTTTCCGATGATTCTCAGGGTGATGGCATACTTCGATGTACCCTTTCCGCTCCATTTCGCCTTCACGATGCGGTAACCGAAGCGGCGGCGCAGCTCCTTGGCATTTGGACAGTCGATGCGGTGAATCTTGATGCCCTTGCTGATGGTTACGAATCCGAAGATAGGGTCGCCGTAGATAGGGTGGCAGCAGTGGGAGAGCTCGAAGTCGATGCCCTTCAGGTGCTCATCTATTACCAGTACGTCGTCGCTCTGCTTCAGCAGTTCCTCGGTAGGGTTCTCGAACTCGAAGTTCTCGGCACTCTCGGCAGGCTTGTTGGTGTTGCTGAGGTTGAGGTCGTGGTCACGCTCTTCGATGTATTTCTCCACCACGGTGTTTACGTCGAGTTTCTCTTCCGCCACATCCTTGTAGAAATCAGAGTTCTCCTTGTATCCCATCTTCTTGATGATGCGCGCCATGGTGCTTTCATCAATCTCAATCTTGCGGTTCTTGAATCGGCGCTCCAGCAGTTCCTTGGCATAGAGTCCGTCCTTCTTCTGCGTTTCCTTCAGGGCGAGTCGGATCTTGGCCTTTGCCTTGGAAGTCTGCACGATGTTGAGCCATTCTCTTCTAGGCTTCTGGTTGCTCTGGGTGAGGATTTCCACCTGGTCGCCCGAGTGCAGTTCCTGTCGGAAGGTTACCGCCTTGCCGTTGATCTTTCCGCCCACGCAGGTGTTGCCGATGCGAGAGTGGATGTAGTAGGCGAAGTCGAGCACCGTGGCACCTTTCGGGAAGTTCAGCAGGTCGCCCTTAGGGGTGAACACATAAACCTCGTCTTCCTTCAGGTCGGTTGTAAACTGGTCCATCAGCTGCAGGTCGTCGTTGTTTTCCAGAGCGGCACGGATGTTGGCAAGCCATTCGTCTATGCCTCCTTCTCCCTGCTTGATGCCCTTGTAGCGCCAGTGAGCAGCCAGACCGTGCTCGGCGATATCGTCCATTCTCTCGGTTCTGATCTGGACTTCTACCCATTTCTTCTCCGGTCCCAGTACGGTGGTGTGCAGACTCTCATATCCGTTGCTCTTAGGCACGCTGAGCCAGTCGCGCATACGCTTTGGGTTCGGCTGATACATATCTGTAATCAGGGCGAAGGTCTGCCAGCACAGCATGTATTCCTTCTCTCTTGGTGCGTCGATGATGATTCGGATGGCGAAAAGGTCATATACACCTTCGAAGGCGCACTTCTGCTTCTTCATCTTCTGCCAGATGGAGTGGATGCTCTTGGTGCGTCCCTTCATGTGATATTTCAGTCCGGCAGCATCGAGTTTCTCCTTGATAGGCTGGATGAATCGGGCGATATAGGCATCGCGCGAAGCCTTGGTGGCGTTCAGCTTCTCCTTGATCATATAGTAGGCATCGTGCTCCAGATACTTCAGGCTCAGGTCTTCCAGTTCGCTTTTCAGCTTGTAGAGACCCAGCTTGTGGGCGAGTGGGGCATAGAGATAGCTGGCTTCCTCGCTCACCTCGTGCTTTGCCTCCTTCTGTTCGGTATCACGTATCTGTCGCATCACGTTCACTCGGTCGGCTATCATGATGAGAATCACGCGCATGTCTTCTGAGAAGGAGATGAGCAGGTTGCGGAAGTTCTCGCTCTCGATGATCGGGTTGCGCTTGTAGAGATCGTGAATGCGGAGAAGTCCGCTGATGATATGCGCCACGCTGTCGCCGTATTTCTGCTGTATGTCTTCGATGGTCTGATAGCCGTCGATGACGCTGGTCTGCATCAGGATGGCGATGATGCCGTCTCTTTTCAGACCGATTTCGTTCACTGCGATTTCTGCTGTCTGCAGGGCTGCGAGTATAGGGTTCATGCCGAAGACGTTGCGCTTGATCTGGTGGTTGATGAAGGCATGTTGTATGTCTTCACGCAGATGCTGCTCATCGCCTGGCTTGAATGTGTCGCCCACGGCGGTTCTCAGGCGCTCCAGAATTTGGAGTGTCTGTTCCTTTTCTTCGGATGTGAATTTAAAAGGTGTTTCGTTCATTGTCGTTCCCTCCCGTTGATTATATATTATTGAGTTGTTATAACTCGTCTATCCATTTCTGGCCAGACTTGGTGTTGAGCCAGATGGCGAAGCTAGCACCTATAACTGTCATGATAAACATGAATAATGTTATTAGTTCCATAACTTATATTATAAATTATCAATCCACTTCTGGCCAGACTTTGTGTTGAGCCAAATGGCGAAGCTGCTGCTGATAATTAGCCCCAGCGAAAAAATAAACATTAATCCATCCATCATTTCGATAGTTTTGGATTATAAATTGTCTATCCACTTTCTGCCAGATTTGGTGTAGCTCCAAATGGCTAAGCTCATACCAATAACAGCTCCTATACACATTACTAAAGCAAATCCTTCCATAATATAATGTTTTTAATCGTTATACTTCATTACATTGTTCGCAAATAATGCAAAGCTTATAGCGCTCAATGAGCCTGCAATGATGCAGACGTAATTAAATACTCCCATCTCGTCTCCGGTAATCATAGGAGATAATCCGCCTATACCGGTTCCGCTGATGAACAAGTTAGATACCCCATAGAGGTAATGTGATAGCCCCGACCTTCGGTCGTGCTCCTTTGATAATTTACTAACCATGTCGCAATATTCCATTTTAAATTTGACAAACAATGGCGTTTCAGCGTTAAAAAACGCGTACTTCGTTAAATTTTCAATGCAAAGGTACAAAAAAAAGCGGAAATATTTCTGATTATCAGAAAAAACTATTATCTTTGTAGCACATATAGTGTAAATTTAACATAAATATGGTATTATGAATCAGCAAGATCTAAACCAAATCGCTGCTCGCGGCATTTCCGAGCAGCAGATTGAACACCAGTTGGAACAAATCAAGAATGGCTTCCCATTCCTCAAGCTCGAGGGTGCGGCTGCCATCGGTAAGGGTATCATGGCTCCTACAGCTCAGGAAGTAGAGGACTACGAGAAAGCGTGGAATGACTACAAGGCTGAGGGTCACAAGATTGTGAAGTTCGTACCTGCTTCTGGTGCGGCTAGCCGTATGTTCAAGAATATGTTTGCGTTCCTGGATGCTCCATACGATGTTCCTACTACTGACTTTGAAAAACAATTCTTCGAGAATATCAAGAAGTTTGCTTTCCGCAAGGCACTCTGCGATAAGTGTCATGTAAACAACGAGAAGGGCATCATGTGCCTCATCAAGAAGGGCGATTACAAGGCTGTCGTGGCTAATCTCCTCAAGCCAGAGGGATTGAACTATGGTCAGTTGCCTAAGGGATTGCTCCAGTTCCACGAGTATGAGGATGAGGTTCGCACTCCGATGGAGGAGCACCTGGTAGAGGCTGCGCTCTATGCAAGCAGCAACGGCGAGGCAAACGTTCATTTCACCGTTTCTCACGACCACCTGGAACTCTTCAAGCAAATGGTAGCTGAGAAGGCAGATAAGTATGCACAGCGCTACGGCATCAAGTACAACATCTCTTTCTCAGAGCAGAAGCCTAGCACAGATACCATCGCTGCCAATCCGGATAATACTCCATTCCGCAACGAGGATGGATCATTGCTGTTCCGTCCAGGCGGTCATGGCGCTCTCATCGAAAACCTCAATGAGATTGATGCTGATGTAGTATTCATCAAGAATATCGACAACGTGGTTCCTGATCGTCTGAAGGCTGAGACTGTTACCTGGAAGCAGGTGATTGCAGGTGTATTGGTTACTTTGCAGAAGCAGGCATTCGATTACTTGAAGGTATTGGATTCCGGACAGTACAACCACGAGAAGCTGGAGGAGATTATCCGCTTCGTTCAGCGCGACCTCTGCTGCCGCAAGGCTGATATCAAGGAGCTGGAGGATGCCGAACTGGTTATCTATCTGCGCAAGAAGTTGAACCGTCCTATGCGTGTCTGCGGTGTCGTTAAGAACGTAGGCGAGCCTGGTGGTGGTCCATTCCTTACCTATAACCAGGATGGCACTGTAAGTCTTCAGATTCTGGAGAGCTCACAGATTGACAAGAACAACGAGGAGTATATGAAGATGTTTACCGAGGGTACTCACTTCAACCCAGTAGATCTCGTCTGCGCTACCAAGGATTACCAGGGCAATGCCTTCGATCTTCCTAAGTTCGTAGATCCATCTACCGGTTTCATCTCAAGCAAGAGCAAGAACGGTAAGGATCTCAAGGCCTTGGAGTTGCCAGGTCTCTGGAATGGTGCAATGAGCGACTGGAACACCGTATTCGTAGAGGTTCCTCTCGGCACCTTCAACCCAGTGAAGACCGTGAACGATCTGCTCCGCGACCAGCATCAGGCTGTAGAGGGCGGCATCAAGCACGAGCATCATCACGGAGAGGGTGGCTGCTGCGGCAAGCACTAATCCCACGGATATAGATACGATAAAGGCTCAATCTCCGATTCTTCAGTCGAGGATTGAGCCTATATTGTTTTGTTAAGAGTTGAGGTTTAGAAATCGTAGAAACTTATCTAGCTGCGAGATAACAAACCTGCGAGGGATAGATCTTGGCGCTTCCTTGATTTCACTCTTAACGGATTCTTGATGTACATGCTTGCCAAAATAGCTGTACCAGATGATTGATTGAACCAAAATTCTTGTTTCTTTTCTATTATTGGATTCTAGCTTTTCCGGGAGATTTCCTGGAGTTTGGCTTTCCGATAATACTTTTTTGCTTGAATTCTAGTTGTACCAGATTTCTCCGCCCAATAAAGTTGGATACTCTTCTGATGTTGTTCTTTCTACAGGAGCTGTAATCTCTACATACTCACCGTACTTTTTTGCTTTACTCTGCATAATTTAAAAGGTTTTTTGTTGATTTATTAAACTTATTATTTGATTGATCGAATGAGATAGATTATCGTGGGCATTGCTGCCCATTCATAGTCATTTCATCTTTCCTTATCTTTATGTTTATAGCCGTATTTTATTTCTGTTTCTTACGACTGGGGAAGTGCAATCGATTGCAACAAATTTTGCTTTCTTGCTCCCAATAGCAACTTTTCACACTACAAAGATAAGAAAAATATCGGTACGGAGATATTTTTTGCCCCAAAAACTTCTCTAAATTAAACTTTTTTAATTAAAACTGAATATTTACTGCAAAAATATGCGTTTTTCTCGTAACTGATTGAAAAAGAGCACCTATCTTCCGTAGAGGTAAGTGCTCCTAAGTAAAAGAATAAAATTTTACATATCTTATACCGTAAACTCGCCTGCAAGCGATTGCTTCAACATCTCCCTTACCTTGCGGTTGTCATCAAATCTGCCTTGCAGATACATCATCTTCGTTACCATCGCCTCTACCGTAGAGTCGTGGCCGCTGATTACGTGAGCAGTCTTCAACTGGAATCCGGCGCCGTATCTCTCCATCTCTACGCTACCTGTCAGGCACTGGCTGATGTTCACGATGTTCACGCCTCGGTGGGCAGCTTCGTCCAGCAGTCGTATGATCCATGGAGAATGAGGGGCGTTTCCCGAACCGAAGGTACGCATCACGATGCCTCGCAGATCCGGCGATTCCAGCACGTGGCGCACGATGTTGTCCTGGATGCCCGGGAAGAGACTGAACACGATCACGTTCGGGTCGAGTCTCAGATGGGGTATCATCGGCTTGTCGTAATCCGGAGTGAGGATGTGGTGCTTGTGATACTGGAAATTGATGCCCACATCGCAGAGGTGCGGATGGTTGAACGATTCGAAGGCGTGGAATCCCTCGGCATTGATCTTGATGGCGCGGTTGCCTCTGATCAGCTTGCCGTTGAAGAAGATGCATACCTCCGGCACCATCGGTCTGCCGTTCTCGTCCTTTGCCGATGCTATCTCGATGGCAGTCATCAGATTCTCCTTGCCGTCGGTACGCAGTTCGCCGATAGGCAGCTGGCTACCGGTCAGGATCACCGGTTTGGTCAGGTTCTCAAGCATGAAGCTCAGAGCCGATGAGGTGTATGCCATCGTATCCGTGCCGTGCAGGATCACGAATCCGTCGTAGTCATTATAGTTGTTGGCTATCATGCTCACGATTTCTGCCCATCTCATCGGATCCATGTCGCTTGAGTCGATAGGTGGATCGAATTTTCGCACGTCGATTTCTGCCTGGATGAGTTTGAACTCGGGCATGGATGAGACGAGATGGTTGAAGTCGAGCGGTTCCAGCACGCCTGTCACCGGGTCTTTTCCCATGCCGATGGTACCTCCCGTGTAAATGATGAGAATCTTTGGTGTTGCCATTTTTTTTGTTTCTTTACATTTTGTCACTTTATTGGCTGCAAAGATACAGAAAATATTTGTTTTTCCAAAACTTATCGGCTAAAAAAGCACCTTCTTTTTGCAAAGTGTTATGGATTATCGCTCGGAAAGCCGATGAAGACTTCAATATGTCACCGTTTTCGCCCCGAAAATCCCCTTATATAAAATAGGTATTAGCAAAATATAAATAGGTATTAGCAAAGTTTAGCAAAATAAATGCATTTTTATTCGCTTGTTACAAAAAGAAATAGTACTTTTGCACACGATTTAATAAAAATACTAAGTTGTTATGGTAAAAATCACATTCCCAGACGGATCTGTTCGTGAGTACGAGCAGGGCGTTACTGGCTTACAAATCGCCGAGAGCATCTCACCGGCTCTCGCTCGCAACGTTGTATCTTGCGGTGTCAATGGTGAGACAGTAGAGTTGGATCGCCCTATCAATGAGGACGCAAGTGTAGAACTTTACAAGTTTGAGGATGAGCAGGGCAAGCATACCTTCTGGCATACTTCAGCCCACTTGCTCGCAGAGGCTCTTCAGGAGCTTTATCCAGGCATCCAGTTTGGTTTCGGTCCAGCTGTAGAGAGCGGTTTCTTCTACGACGTGATGCCTGCTGAGGGTCAGGTGATCTCAGAGAATGATTTCGCTAAGATCGAGGCTAAGATGATGGAGCTCGCCAAGAAGAACGAGCCTGTGGTTCGCAAGGAGATTGCTAAGGCTGATGCGCTCGCTGAGTTCAAGGCCGACGGTCAGACCTACAAGTGCGAGCATATTGAGCAGGACTTGGAGGATGGTACCATCACCACATATACCCAGGGCAATTTCACCGACCTTTGCCGTGGTCCTCACTTGCTGAACACTGGTCTTATCAAGGCTGTGAAGATTACAAGTGTGGCTGGTGCTTTCTGGCGCGGTGATGCCAAGCGCGAGCAGATGACCCGTATCTACGGTATCAGCTTCCCTAAGAAGAAGATGCTCGATGAGTACCTGGTTGTTCTCGAGGAGGCTAAGAAGCGCGACCACCGTAAGATCGGTAAGGAGATGGAACTCTTCATGTTCTCTGAGCGTGTAGGTAAGGGTCTTCCTATCTGGTTGCCAAAGGGCACTCAGCTCCGCCTCCGCTTGCAGGAGTTGCTCCGTTCGCTCCTGAAGCCTTATAACTATCAGGAGGTTATCTGTCCTGGTATCGGCGGCAAGAGTCTCTATGTAACATCTGGTCACTATGCTCACTATGGCAAGGATGCATTCCAGCCTATCCAGACTCCGGAGGAGGATGAGGAGTATATGCTCAAGCCAATGAACTGTCCTCACCACTGCGAGGTCTACGCTCGTAAGCCTCGTTCTTACAAGGATCTTCCTTTGCGTATCGCCGAGTTCGGTACCGTGTTCCGTTATGAGAAGAGCGGTGAGCTCCACGGTTTGACTCGTGTTCGTACATTTACTCAGGATGATGCTCATATCTTCGTTCGTTCAGATCAGGTGAAGTCTGAGTTCGAGAACGTAATCGACGTGATTCTGAAGGTATTCAAGATTTTCGGTTTCGAGAACTACGAGGCACAGATTTCTCTCCGCGATCCTAAGGATACAGAGAAGTATATCGGTTCTGATGAGATTTGGGAAGAGAGTGAGAACGCTATCCGCGAGGCTTGCAAGGAGAAGGGTCTTGAGACTCGTGAAGAGATTGGCGAGGCTGCCTTCTATGGTCCTAAGCTCGACTTCATGGTAAAGGATGCCATCGGCCGTCGCTGGCAGTTGGGTACCATCCAGGTGGATTACAACTTGCCTGAGCGCTTCAAGCTGGAATATACAGCCGAGGATAACTCAAAGAAGACTCCTGTGATGATTCACCGTGCACCATTCGGTTCATTGGAGCGATTCACAGCCGTTCTCATCGAGCACACAGCCGGTCACTTCCCATTGTGGTTGACTCCAGACCAGGTTGCTATTCTTCCTATCTCTGAGAAGTTCAACGACTATGCTCAGAAGGTACGTCAGTACTTCGACAAGCAGGGTGTTCGTGCCTTGGTTGATGACCGTAACGAGAAGATTGGCCGCAAGATTCGCGACAACGAGTTGAAGCGTGTGCCTTACATGGTTATCGTAGGTGAGAAGGAGAGTGCCGAGGGCCTCGTTTCCATGCGTAAGCAGGGTGGTGGCGAGCAGGCTACCATGAGCATGGAAGAGTTTGCTCAGCGCATCAACGCCGAGGTTGCAGAGCAGCTGAAGGCAGCTGAAGAGTAAAAATAAGATATAAATCCGCAGGTTTCTTTGGAAATCTGCGGATTTTTTTAAAATAACCCGCTGAAAATTTGGTGGTTTCGCGGAAAATGCGTAACTTTGCAGCCGTTTAATCAAAAAACGTTGAATATATCGAATAGTTAATGAAAAATGACAAAATGAAAAATCAGTACCGCGTAAACGAACAGATACGCGTACGTGAAGTGAGAGTAGTAAGTGAAGGCGGAGCTGAAGTGATGCCTACACGTAAAGCGTTGGACTTGGCACGTCAGCAAGAGCTTGACTTGGTCGAGATATCTCCTAATGCCCAACCACCAGTTTGCCGTATTGTTGACTATTCTAAGTTCCTTTACCAGCAGAAGAAACATGCTAAGGAAATGAAGCAGAAGCAGGTGAAGGTGGAGACCAAGGAGATCCGTTTCGGACCTCAGACCGATGAGCACGACTATCAGTTCAAGCTCAAGCACGCTAAAGAGTTCCTCAACGAGGGTAACAAGGTACGTGCCTACGTGTTCTTCCGTGGTCGTTCTATTCTCTTCAAGGAGCAGGGTGAGGTTCTCCTTCTCCGTTTCGCCAATGATTTGGAGGAATGCGGTAAGGTAGAGCAGATGCCAAAGCTCGAGGGAAAGAAGATGTTCCTCTACATGAGTCCTAAGAAGGCTGGTACAGCTAAGAAGAGCCAGCAGAAGATGGACCGTGAGAAGCGAGAGGCTGAAGCTAAGGCTGCTGCTGATGCAGAGCGCGCTGCCAATGCCGAGAAGAATGGCTTGCTCGCCAATGCCAAAGGCGGCGATGCCCTGAAGAAGCTCGCAGAAGGAACAGAGGATTAAGAAAAAAAAGATGCGTAACGCCCTGGTATATGCGTTGCCATCGCTATAATAAATAACAATTTAAAATTAAAAGTAAAAATGCCAAAAGTAAAGACTAATTCCGGCGCAAAGAAGAGATTCCGTTTCACCGGTACAGGTAAGATTAAGCGTCATCACGCTTTTCACAGTCACATCTTGACTAAGAAGACAAAGAAGCAGAAGAGAAATCTCCTCGGCGAGACTCTCGTAGACCGTTCAAACTTGAAGCAGGTTCGCGACTTGCTCTGCCTTCGTTAATTATTAACTTTTTAGTCGAACTTTTAAAGAAAAAAAATTATGCCAAGATCAGTAAATCACGTTGCATCTAAAGCAAAGAGAACAAAAATCTTGAAGCTCACTAAGGGTTACTATGGAGCTCGCAAGAATGTATGGACAGTAGCTAAGAACACTTGGGAGAAGGGTCTTACCTACGCTTATCGCGATCGTCGTAACAAGAAGCGCACATTCCGCGCATTGTGGATCCAGCGTATCAACGCTGCTGCTCGCCTCGATGGTATGAGCTACAGCCAGTTGATGGGTGCTCTTCACAAGGCTGGTATCGAGATCAACCGTAAGGTTCTCGCTGACCTCGCTGTTAACAACCCAGAGGCTTTCAAGGCTATCGTTGCTAAGGTGAAGTAAATCCGACGCCAGGCTCTTTTCTTCCGGAATTTTCCCGATAGGAGAGTGTTTGGCCTCTAGATTAAAGAAAACTGAAGATTGCATTGGTTGGAAGTATTTCCGCTGATGCAATCTTTTTTTATGCCCGGAAAATAGAAAATTCCTCAAGAATGATTAAATAATTCCTCAAAATCTTGCATATTATTATATTTCTTCATATATTTGCAGGGTTAATTAAAAGCATACTATTATGAAAGAAAAAAAATATCATATAGATTTGCATGAGGGTGAGGATATGGTAGCTGAGCCTACGCCAACTCATCGTGTTTCGGTGATGGAGCATGCTGTGCCTATGCCGATGAGTGGTTTCGAGAATCATAAAGAGGTTTTAGATGAAATTCCGGAGTTGGGTAATCATTTCTCCTGGGAGAGTTTGATGGAGAGCATTGAGTATTGTAAAAACATTGCGGATGATCCAACGAAGTGGGAGCCATACGATGATTTTAAAGAACGTCTTTATCAGGATTTCCCATGGCTAAAGTAATTATTCACCCTCTTTTCGAACAGAAACTTCATGAGTATGTTGAAGAAGCTTATGAGGTTTATGGTAGAAAAACGGCTCGTAGATGGATGACGGAAATTGACAAGATCAAGAGTTTTTTGGAGGTCTTTCCAGAAGGAAGGCCGCCTTTTAATGGTGCTCCTGATTTTCCATACCAGCTGCGAGGCGCTAATTTCATGAATAATTTTAAGTTGATTTATTATTATCTCGAAAAGATGGATGAAGTTCATTTCGTAGATATTTGGGATATGAGAAAGAACCCATCCAGCTTTTGGAAACAAGAAGAATAACTTATAAAAAGCAAAAAAAATCCCCAGCTATCCATCAAAGGATAAATGGGGATTTTATTATTTATCAGCCTTTCGGGAGCTTATAACCTTTTCCGCTTTACTTCATCAACTCAAGACCTGCCTCGAACTTGGTGGTCTTTTCCATGATGGTAGGAAGCTGGTTTACAACAGTCTTCAAAATCAGGAATTTTGCCAAATCATCCTTGTCCATACCTGTAGTAGGAATCTTGTTAACCTGAGCATAAAGCATGGCGATGATAGGAGCTACGAAATCCTTGTCAACATAGAAATATACCTTGTTGGCTGCTGGATAAGATACGTGTACTGGAATACCGGTCTTAAACTGATCCAACATGCCGGCTACCATAGCCTTCTCCTGAGCATCGTCGATGTCTTCTGTAATCTTGGCTGTGTTCAGGAACAAGGTAATCATATTCTCGTTAACCACCTTTTGTGTAGCGTAATCGTTAGCTACCTTCCAGTCCTTGTCATCAGCCTCTTCCTTGTAGGTTGCAGAAATCTGACCCTTCTCATTGAAGGTTACATCCTGCAGAACGCTTCTGAGCTGGCTGTTGAGCAGCATTGGAACCATTGAGATGGCATCCTTTACTGGATATGGCTCATCAAAGAGACCTGGAATTTCGATAACTGCATCGTTAGAACCTTCCCAGTTTAATACTATTGAACCTGTTGCCTGGTAAGTTGTTGGATCCATACCAGCCTCCTGTACCTTCCAGGTGCCTTCAATCTTCTCGTTGCGTACAAATCCCTTCTCGTCATTGTCATCATCGCTGCTACAAGCAGTGAAGAAGCCAAGGGTGCAAACCATGGCCATCAAATAAATAAACTTTTTCATTTTTCTTCTCTTTTTTTGTTAATGAATAATTGTTGTTTTTTATCTTTTTATCTCTCTTTGGCTATACATATTAATGTACGCGTACATTATTATATAGATAGCTTCAGCAGAATATGATCTGTTACTTCAGCTGATACGTGATGCCGATGCTGCCGTAGATAGGATACATCGTCTGCTCGATGGTCTCGAAATCCTTCTTGAAGATGCCGTTCAGACCCCAGCTCAGATCAGCACAGATGCCCCAACGGTTGTTCAATCGCCAGTCTATTCCGAAATCTACGCCCACCTGCCAGTTGCGCATATCGTCGCTGAAATCGTAATCACCTCGTTCACCTTCCTTTTCGCCCAGCATCACCTTCTGTCCCGTAGGGTCCCCCTTGGGATGACCCTCCTCCTGGCGGCGGAGATAACCGTTGTATGCCCAGCCCTCAAACTTCTTCGAGGTAACATAGCTTACGTATGGACCCAGCTTGAAGCGGAGATTATCGCAGACATCGTATGTTGCCTGAATCGGAACGGTGATGAGACTCATATCCACCTTGGTCACTACATCGCCCGTAAAGATGCCCTGCAGCTCCTCGCCGCCACGAACTATCTTCATATAGTAGTTCTTAACGCCCGCATCGGTCTTCATGCTCTTGTTCTCGAAGCGGATTCCTCCCACGAAACCCCAGTTTCCGGAGAGTGGGTGATAGGCATCCACGCCCAGACTGAAGTTAGGGCGAAGGGTGTAGCTGTGAAGCGTGCGGATGGTGGCAGGCATGCCGATAGGGGCGGTGCCGCCCAGGTTATACGCCACGCGTGCCTGATACTCATAGCCGTGGAGATATTTGTTCCAGGCACTATTCTTGTCTCCTGCCCATGAAGCAGCGCTGCATGCCAGCAGGAGTGCCAGTACTGTTATCTTTTTCATTTTTCTTCTTATTTGCAAATCAGTTTGAAACTATCCACCCAGAGGGTGCTGCCTACAGCTCCCAGGAAGTTGGCACCATCAGAACTGGATGAGCAGACGATGGCCAGACTGTAACCGCCATTCTTCAGCTTCACGGGGTCGATGGTCTTGCCGTAGGATTGATAATCGAAATCTACGCTGAAGTGATGCCATTCCGGTGTGTTTCCAATAGCAACTTTTCCGTTGTCATCGCGGGCTTCGCCTACCAGTGCAAGTGCCACTATCTGCTTGCTGCTCTGTACGTTATCGCCATAGAGCATTACTGCATTTCCATTCTCGTCGATGTTCTCGTAGAGCACGGCGTAGATGGTTCCGTAGTCATGTCGGTTCAGTTCGTTCATATCCTTGTCGGTGAATTTCTCGCCAGCCTGATACTTGTACCAGCCTTCCAGCTTCTCCGGTTTGGCGCTGAAGCTGAATGGGCGACCGAACTTGGTGGCCTTCATCGCATCACGCAGGGCATCGGTGGCATCAAACTGTCCGATGAAGAGGTTGCCGGCAGCGATAGGCTTGTGTACCATATCAGCGAGCTTGCTTGTGCGCTGGGTGGTGAGCTTCACGCCCTTGCCCTGATAGCCGTTTTCTATCATCACGGTAGGATATTCCTCCGGTTTTGCTGATGGGTTGCTGATTTTGAAACCAGGGTTTCCGGTTGCCCAGATGTCGAGGAGGTCACCATTCCAGTTTTCCTGCCAGTTGTAGTATCCCTTGCTGAGGTATGTGTTTTCGAAATCGAATTCAAACTCCTTGCTCATGGTGGTCTGACCCTTCTTGATGCTCACCTGATAGGTGCGGGTCCACTGCTTGTCTTCCGATGTAACCACGTATGTAACAGGACCTTTGGAGAAATCGTGTACACTTCCGCTTTCCGGCTGGATGGTGGCTCCAGGAGTGAGCCGGAACATCGGTGCCTGCTTCTTGAGACTGGCGGATGGCTTCATGGTGAATTCTATCTTGTCCTGGTCGCTCTGCACGTTGACGAGCGTATCCGATGCGTTTGTGAACCACAGCTTCAGCCAGCCTCCTGGGTGGATGTATGCCTGCTCGATGTCGCATTCGGCATTGAGGGGTTCATCCTTGAAGCATGAACTGAGTGATAGGGCGCAAACCGTCGATAAAGATAGCGTTATAAATTTTCTAAAACCCATTGTCTTCATATCCTTTCCTTTATTATATAAGAGCGTTATCTTTTTGGGATATCCGCTGATGATTCAATTTTCTGGTTGCAAAGTTACGCAGAAAACTTGAAAGCACCAAACATTTTCCACTTTATTTGCATATTATTTATGTTTCTGATTATTTGTTAGATGGGGTAGGAAAAAAAGAAGAGGGTGTGTCATAAGTCTATGGCGCACCCTTTTCGTTT